>CAZRFO010000155.1:0-4121 GCA_964599515.1 uncultured Eggerthellaceae bacterium
CAAGATGCTCAAAGGCGTGAACCATTGCTGTGTCCATTACTGGTTCGCGGTTTGGAGTTGTCATGCGCAGGTCAAATGTTGTTGCAACAGCGCCTGTAGCTGGGTCTGCATCTACGCGAGAAACATAAATGCCAGGCTCAAGGCGCAGGTGGTCAATAGTAAAACTTGCAATTTTTTCCATGGTTTCCATGCCTTTCGTGTGGGAAATTTGGGTGTATTTGCGGTTCTGTACCGCTAGGAGTTAGTGTGCGTGCAGACGTGAGTGATGTTCGAGCGAGAGCGCATGAGTGTGCTCTGTTCTTGGTTGCGTCAGTCAAAAAAGTGTCTGGGCGAACCCATTTGCAAACTGCCGCGCGCGTATGCTCAGCGCGGTATTACACTCCGCTTCAGCTTAGCGCGCGCTTTTCTTTAGTAGGGTCCCGCCGGCAACAATGCTTCCAACGCCTATTGCAATGCCAATAGTAAGGATTGTTGCACCCATTGCAATGCACCAAGCGCCTGTGCGTCTCATAGTTTTGCTTCGCGAATCATACATAGATTTACTCCTTGTTTTTTGCGTGAAAGTATATCACTAAACGTGAATCTCTGAAGTCTGCCGTGCTGTGTCTAGTGGTTATGTACTGCGCATTGCTACACATTCGCGTTTTTGTTCTTCGTGTTTATTGTGAAACTACTAATTGAACTGCCACTACGCGTGAGTATAATTATGCGTATATTATTTTGCGCCAAAGTGTGTGCGCATTAACGTTGGAAAGGTTTTCTATGGATACAAAATTACAAGAAAAATGCGACCTTCTTGCAGAAAATTACAAAGTTGTAAATAAATCTGCAAAGCTTGATTTCCCAGAGGCTGCAAGTCTAGGAGCACTTATTTACACCGGCGCAAATGCTAATGCAAGCGAAGAAGACATAAGGGCAAATCGCGCTCTGCTAAAGGAAAAGGTTAGCATTATAAATAATTTACGCGGCAATGTTAACATTGCGCTTTTGTGCAAAATGTCGCTCGCAAAAGACGCAGAGGCTTATTTGGATAACGTTATTGACGCTTATGGTCTAATTAAGCGTGGTCACATCTACCACGATGAATTTGAAGCACTAGCTGCTACGGCTATTGTGGACTTCGCAGAACCTGCTAAATATGACGAAATTGCGCAGAAGACGCAAGAAATTATCAAGAAAATGCACGAGGTTCATCCAATTCTTACCAACACAGAAGACACAACAATTGCAGCATTGCTTGCTATGTCAGATTTAGACATAGATGCAAAGCTTGAAGAGGCTGAAAAATGCTACGAGATACTAAAGGGCGACCACTTCAAATTGGCGAAGGATTCACTGCAATCTATTTGCATGATTTTGGCTTTAAATGACATGCCAGTTGAAGAAAAATGTGCACGCTTCAGCGCAATTCGCCAGGCTCTTAAAGACATTGGCGACAGCATGACTACAGATCACCTTGCAATTGTGGCTGCTCTTGTAGACATAGAAGGCACGCCAGAAGAAATTGCAGCAGAAATTAAAGAGGCAGAAAAATACCTCAAAGGAAAGAGCGGCTTTGGCAGTATCTTTGGTATTGGAAAGCAGCTGCGCATGGTGCTTGCTTCGGCAGTTATCTTGCAAACCAAGAATGAAGCTATGGGTAAAGCTGGTGTTGCTCAGGCGTCTGCAAACGCATTGACTGCAGTAATAACAGAACAAATCATCATGGCAATCATAACGTTCATAATTATGTGCTCTATCTTGATGCACAACTCTTCAGTCAACACTTCTGCATAAGGTTTTGCGTGCGCCAAGTAAACGCGGCGTAGTGAATATGTGGAACAAAGCGTGCCCAGTAAATTGGACGCGCTTTTCTATATGCGTTAGCCTTCCCACTGAGGCAAATCTTGCAATGCCACTATGCGAAGCCCCTGTTCAGAGGCAACTTCTATGCCAATTGCCATGGCTTGTGCAGCAGCGAGCGTTGTCATGTACGTTAACCCGTGAGCCACAGCGGCTGTACGCAGGATGAAGCCATCGCTTTGAGTTTCATCTCCAGAAGGCGTGTTGATAATGAGATTGATTTTGCCTTCATTGATGAGGTCCATGATGTTTCGCTTGCTTGAGCCTGTTGCGCTCACGCGGCAAACCTCTTCGCAATCAAGACCAACTGCTCGCAACGTGCGGGCAGTGCCACTTGTTGCGCAAAGCTTAAAGCCAAGGCGCGCAATAGCGTGTGCGATGCTTCCAATGGCTCGTTTGTCGTTGTCGCAAACGCTTATGAATGCCATGCCACCAGCTGGTTGTTCGTAACCAACAGCTAGCTGCGTCTTTAGATAAGCGGCGGGGAAGTTTTCTGCAATCCCCATGACTTCGCCTGTGCTTTTCATCTCTGGGCCAAGCACGGCATCAGAGCCTGGGAAGCGTCCAAAAGGCATGACTGCTTCTTTTGCGCTGAAGTGGTCAAATGTGCGGTCATCTGGTGGAAGGTTCAAATCTGCCAGCTTTTCTCCAGCCATTATGCGCGCAGCAATTTTTGCCAGAGGCACACCTGTTGCCTTGCTTACAAATGGAACGGTGCGGCTTGCGCGTGGGTTTGCTTCAATCACATAAATGATCTGGTCTTTTATAGCAAATTGGATGTTGAGCAAACCACAAACTCCAAGGCGGAGTGCCAAACGTCTTGCAATGTCTCGCAGGCGTTCTTGTAACGATGCACTCAAAGTGAAAGGCGGAATACAACAAGCAGAATCGCCAGAATGGATGCCTGCCATTTCAATGTGTTCCAAAATGCCACCAATGTAAACTTGCTCGCCGTCGCACAGGCAGTCAAGGTCAAGTTCTACTGCATCTTCTAAGAATCTATCCAAATATACTGGGTAATCTGGGGAAACTTTTGTTGCTTCATCCATGTAAGTGCGAAGCTGCTCGTGGTTATACACTATGCCCATGCCGCGGCCTCCAAGTACAAAGCTTGGACGAACAAGCAACGGGAAACCTAGACGCTGTGCAACCTGGCACGCGTCTTCAAATGTGCTTGCCATGCCGGCAGCAGGGTATGTGATGTTTAGTTCGTCTAGCACGCGTGCAAACAGGTCGCGGTCTTCTGCAAGTTCAATTGCAGAAGGAGAAGTACCAATAATAGGCACGCCTGCATCTTGAAGTGGTCGTGCAAGCTTTAACGGTGTTTGCCCGCCAAGTGTCACAATTACGCCATCTGGGTCTTCCGCCTCTATGATGTCCATCACATCTTCAAAGGTCAAAGGCTCAAAGTAGAGCTTGTCGCTTGTGTCGTAGTCTGTTGAAACGGTCTCTGGGTTGCAGTTGACCATGATTGTTTCGTAGCCTTCGTTGTGCAAGGCATAGCTTGCATGAACGCAACAATAGTCAAATTCAATGCCTTGACCAATGCGGTTTGGACCAGCACCCAAAATCATGATGCGCTTTTTTGTCTTGGGTGCGTCTTCTGAATCTTTTGCGTCGTAGGTTTTGTAGTGATAAGCGGTTTGGCTTGCAAATTCTGCCGCGCATGTGTCAACCGTTTTAAATGCAGGGCGCACGCCCAAAATTTTGCGTACTGCGCGCACGGTCTTTTCGTCAGACTTTGTAAGGTGGGCAATTTGCGCATCTGAAAGCCCAAAGCGTTTTGCAATGCGGAAACTTTCCGCGTCCATGTCTTCAAGCTTCATATTGCTAAGTGCCACTTCAACAGCGCAAATGTCTGCAATGCGTTGCAAAAACCATGGGTCAATGCGCGTGAGCTCATGCACGCGCGCAACAGTCCAGGCGCGACGCAGTGCTTCTGCAACATAGAAAATTCGCTCTGCTGTAGGGCGAGCAAGCAGCTCTTCAAGTTCAGAATCTGTAAGTGCTTCTTCAAGTTTTTTGCCTTTTGCGTCTGCTCCAAGTCCTGCGCGTCCGTTTTCAAGTGAGCGCAATGCTTTGCCAAGAGCTTCTTCAAAAGTGCGGCCAATTGCCATGACTTCGCCAACAGCTTTCATGCGAGTAGTTAGAGTGTCATCGGCACCTTGGAATTTTTCAAAGGCAAAACGTGGCACCTTGACTACGCAATAGTCTATGCTTGGCTCAAAACAAGCGGGAGTTGCGCCTGTGATGTCATTTGTGATTTCATCGAGCGTGTA
>CAZRFO010000156.1:0-4119 GCA_964599515.1 uncultured Eggerthellaceae bacterium
GTATTATTGCTGCTCAGTCCATTGGCGAACCTGGTACGCAGCTTACGATGAGAACCTTCCACTCTGGTGGTGTTGCTGGCGAAGACATCACGCATGGTCTTCCTCGTGTTCAGGAACTCTTTGAAGCACGTAAACCTAAAGGCATGGCTGTACTTGCAGAAATTGCAGGTACCATGCAAGTGGTTGGTGACAAACAAAGCCGTACAATCACAATTCATGACCAAGAAGGCAACTTCCGTGAATATGTGGTTTCTGCTCGTTCTCAGCTTGTTCCTGGTTTGAAAGATGGCGACGAAGTAAGCGTTGGACAACAAATCACTAAAGGTTCTGTTAACCCACATGATTTGTTGCGCTTAACAGATGCAAATACAACGCTTCGTTACATAGTTAAAGAAGTTCAAAATGTTTACGTTGCTCAAGGTGTAGAAATTAACGATAAGCACATTGAAGTTATCGCTCGTCAAATGCTTCGCAAGATTAATGTTTTGGAAGCAGGGGATTCTGACTTGCTACCTGGCAAGCAAATCAACCGTTACGAGTTCTTAAATATTGCCAATAAGCTTATCGCTGAAGGAAAAGAACCACCTGTTGGACAACCTTTGCTTTTGGGTATTACCAAGGCATCTTTGGCAACAGATTCTTGGGTTTCTGCTGCATCATTCCAGGAAACCACAAAGGTGTTAACGGATGCTGCAATGGAAGGCAAGGTTGACAAGCTGGTTGGCTTGAAAGAAAACGTAGTAATGGGCAAGCCTATTCCTGCTGGTACTGGTCTTTCACGTTATCGCAAAGTTGGACTTACATACAAGGGTGTTCCTGTTAATAAGGAAAACAGTGACGTACTTCCAGATTACGCTCCACAGGTTCTTCGTGACATTGAAGAACTTATTCCAAAACAGGAAGAATGGTCGCTTGATGAAGATGGCTACTTGTCTGGTTCTATGCGCGGCGGTTTCTTGGGTGGCATGAGCTATGGCAGATATGTACAGCTCCCAGATGAAGATGCACGTTTGTATATCTTTGATGACTTAGGCGTTTCACAACGTTGGGCCAATAAGTTCTCTGAGGCTGGTATAGAAACAGTTGGAGACCTTGTAGGCCACAGCATTGATGACCTGAAACGTATTGAGGGCATTGGTGGAAAGGCAATTGAAGAGCTTGAAGAAGGCTTGCGTGCACGCGATTTGATGTACGTAATTGAAAACGACCTTGCAGCAGGCTCTGATGAGGTAAGCCAACTCTTTGACTTTGTGTTCTCTCCAGATGACCCAGGTTTGATTGGTGGAAGCGAACTTCCTTCGTTTAATAACGACAATGAAGAATTACTAGGGGAGGCACTACCTCCAAGAACATATCGCAGAAACCCAGACGAACTTGATGCTTTACTTGATGAAGTAGGAGGAATTGGAGCATTTGGTTTTGGTATTACCAGTGCAGACGACAACAAATAACTCCACGTCTGACTTTGCGTAATTTCTAATCAAAGTAATTGCTTTGGGTGCCACTCTTGAAATTAAAAACATCAAGAGTGGCACTTTGTTAATAAGTTATCAAGTGTCACACTACTAGGTTATTATTGCGTATTTTGTTTCGCCGCTCTACGGAGTGGCGAAACTTGTTTATACTTAACAAGTTGAATTTTTTACTAAGGAATACAATGGGTAAAATCTATAAAGTTATCATTGCGATATTTAGCATTATTTTTGTTGGCTCTATTGCTTGCATTGCAATTATTTTCTTTTCGTATTCTTCCGCTTCAAAAGAATACGAAGAAATTAGCAATGATTATTTCAATGAAGCAAAAATCCAAGAATCTTTAATTTACCCACATAAGCTTATAGACTGGGATGGTCTTACAGAGCAGAATTCAGACACAATTGCATGGCTCTATATTCCAGATACTGTTATTAACTATCCAGTTGTACAAACAACAGACAATTCTCACTACATTAAAACTAATTTCAATGGAGAAACAAATTGGGTAGTTTCAACTGGCGCATTGTTTTTAAACTGCGATGCGGAGTCTGACTTCAGCAGCCAAAACAATGTAATTTTTGGTCACAACATGCAAGATGGCTCAATGTTTCATACCATAGAGTCATATACAGATGAAAGCTTTGCGCAAAGTCATTCTTCTTTTTATTTGCTTACGCCAACGGCCAGCTATATTTTAAGTCCAGTAGCGCTTGATTATATTTCTAATACAGATGTAGATCTTGTTTCTGACACAATAGGTTCTAGTTCTGATTTTCAAAGTTTTCTAAATAATAGAATTAGCTCGTCATTGATAGATTTTTCTTATGATGAAAGCACAATAAGTAAAGCAGAACGCATAGTGTGCCTGTGTACCTGCGACAATTCAAACGATACAAAAAGATACTTGCTTGTTTGTACTGTAAAACAACTAGGTTAAGGGTGAAAAATGGAAAACAAAGACGCAACAAAGATGGTTACTTATGCAAATGCAGGCGTAGATACCGCTGAAGGTGCGCGAGCTGTTTCTGCAATCAAGAAAACGGTTCATGAAACATATAGACCAGAAGTTATAGGAGACATTGGTGGTTTCGGCGGTCTATTTTCAATAGCTTCTGCAAAAGATATGGAAGACCCAATTCTTGTTTCTGGCACAGATGGCGTTGGAACAAAATTACAGCTTGCAAGAATGCTAAACAAACATAACACTGTTGGAATTGACCTTGTGGCAATGTGTGTAAACGATATTTTAGCTACAGGTGCAGAGCCGCTTTTCTTCTTGGATTACATAGCAATAGGCAAGTTGAAGGCAGAAAACGTTTCTGAAATTGTAGCCGGAATAGGCGAAGGATGTAAACAAGCAGGATGCGCCTTAATTGGTGGAGAAATGGCAGAACACCCAGGTGTTATGGATGCAGATGACTACGACTTGTCTGGTTTTTGTGTTGGCGTAGTAGATAGACCGAAAATGCTAGACCCTCAAAATGTATGCGAAGGTGACGTTCTTGTTGGGCTTGCATCTTCTGGACTGCATTCAAACGGTTATTCTTTGGCACGCAAAGTTTGCACAGAAGGTAAATCTGTTAATGAACTTCTAGAGCCTAAAGAATGTTTGAATGGTGCATGTGTTGGAGAGGCATTACTTGAGCCAACGCGCATTTATGTAAAACCAGTTCTTTCTGCTATAAAGAAATTCCCAGGAGCAATTCATTCTTTAGCTCATATAACTGGCGGCGGCATTACAGAAAACCTTGACAGGGCGCTTCCAAAAACGCTTAACGCTAGTGTTGAGCTTGGAACATGGAATGTTGCGCCTATAGCAAAATATGTATGCGAAGCAGCCGGCCTTGATGAAACAGAGGCGCTCAAAACATTCAACATGGGCATTGGCATGGTTTTGATTATGAAAGCTAGTTCCGCAAAAGAGTTGATTGAGTACTTAAAAGACAATGGAGAAACATGCTACGTTATTGGCAATATTGTTAAAGGCGAAGGCGTTGTTGAATACAAAAATGCAGGTTCTCTTCTTTAAAGTTACTTCTCTATAGTTGTAAAACCATTTGTATTGTTTCAAACGTTAGGAAAAAACATGGCTCCTTTAAATATAGGTATTCTGCTTTCTGGCTCTGGAACAAATTTACAAGCAATCATTGATGAAATAGAAGCAGGGCGATTAAACGCAAAAATTTCATTGGTCGTGTCTTCTAGACCAGATGCTTACGGTATAACGCGTGCAAAAAATGCAAACATTAATACTCTTGTTATGGATAAGTCTAAGTACACAAATCCAGAACATGCAGATGAAATAATAGTCAAAGCTCTTAAAGATGCTGGGGTGCAATACGTTGTCATGGCGGGGTATATGCGCATGGTTACTCCAATTATGTTAGATGCGTTTCCAAATAAAGTTGTAAACCTTCACCCTGCACTTTTGCCGTCATTTAAAGGTGCGCATGGCATTAAAGACGCGTTTGACTTTGGCGTAAAAGTTACAGGTATAACGGTGCACTTCGCAAATGCGGAATATGATAAGGGCCCAATAATTGCCCAGGTTGCAATACCAATTTCAGAAGACGACACACTTGAATCTCTTGAAGAAAAAATCCATGCAGAAGAACACAAGCTATACCCTAAAGTGTTACAACT
>CAZRFO010000157.1:0-4080 GCA_964599515.1 uncultured Eggerthellaceae bacterium
ACTGATAAATGCATTAGCAAGAAAGAAAAAGAAAAATGCTATTATCGTTGGTGGTCGTGGTCGTCATGTTCGCCATGATGGTGCTCGTGCTCGTGTACGCTCTCGTGATGCGCATCGTGACCTTCGCCATCATGCTCATCTGGGTCTTCGTCCATAGCTTTGACCCAGCCAGCGGAATCAAAAATGTTGTCAAAATCATACTTGTTTGTGTTTAGCAACTTGTCAAGCGAAACGTTTCCTTGTGTAGCAACAATGATTTCTGCATCTTTTTGAAGGCTACGTACAATTGCGCGGAGTTGTGCGACTTCATCTTGCGTAACCTGGTCTGCCTTGTTAAGAATGAGCGTGGAGCAAAATTCAATTTGGTTGACAAGTAGGTTTGCTATGTCTTCTTCTTCGGTGTCATCGGCAATTAAGTCGTTGCCGCCGTTGAATTCGTCATACATGCGTGCGCAGTCTACAACTGCAATAATGTTGTCTAGTTCAACGTGTACAGGTGGCCACTGAGCCTCTTCTTCGCTCATTTCAATTGGGTCGCCGTTTTCGTCATATTCTTGGTTGAGCGGGGCGTTTATTGCTTCGCAGAAATTGGCAATAGTGTAGGCTATTGGCATTGGTTCACAAACGCCCGATGCCTCAATGATGATGTAATCAAAGTTTTCTGAGTAAGCAATGTCTGTGAGCTGGTTTGCTAAGTCTTCTGAAAGAGAACAGCAAATGCATCCGTTAGTCATTGGAATTAGGCTGTCTTCCATTTGCGTGACTGCACCAGTTTGCGCTATGAGTTCTGCGTCAATGTTAACTTCTCCAATGTCGTTAACAATTACAGCTGCGCGAATGCCTTCTGTGTTTGTAAGAATGTGATTGAGCAGGGTTGTTTTTCCGGCTCCAAGATAGCCTGTAATCATTGCTATCTTGATTATTTTTTGATCTTCCTTTTTCATTGTAGAAGCCTTCTTTCTTTTTTTTGCGCGTTGAATGATAACGCAAGGCAACGGTGGTATTTGAATAGAGTATTTCGTGTTCACAGTTTTTCTAGCTTGTTTGCCAGTTTGTGCGCATGTACTCCCATTTATTGTCTCTACCTGCAATAACTTGCCCAATTTGTTCATCTGTTAGTCCGCGGAACCGCGTTTGCCCGCGCAAATATTCTTCTACGCTGGTAAATTCGCGCGGGTTACGTGTGAGTTTAAACGTGCCACCAGGTATGCCGCAAACTTGTTCTCCTGTGTATTCCGCTAAATACCAAAGCCCGCAATCTACCACTTGCTTGGCAACGGTAGCGGTTGCATTTGTTGCGCAACCCCAACCTGTTGGGCAAGGGGCAATAACATGGATGAATTTTGTGCCGCGAATGTGGCTTGCGCGCTCAATCTTGGCAATGAAGTCATTCAGGTAGCCAACGCTTGCCGTAGCAGCATACGCAATGCCATGAGCTGCAATTATCTCAAACATGTTCTTTTTGTTAGTAAGGCACCCAGGTGTTTGCGCGCCGTTTTTGCTTTTGCCAGCGGGTGAAGTTGTAGTGCTTGCACCAAATGGGGTGAGGCTGCTTTTCTGAATGCCAGTGTTCATGTATGCTTCATTGTCGTAGCACAAATAGATAATGTCATCGTTTCTGTCTATTGCGCCAGATAGAGCTTGTATGCCAATGTCTGCTGTGCCGCCATCTCCGGCTACACCTATGACCTGGTATTTTTCTGGGTCAAGGCCTTTGCGTGTTTGACCAGCCTTAATGCCAGAACATACGCTTGCGGTGGCAGCAAAAGGAGTAATGATGGCATTGTTTGCAAAACAAAGCTGCGGGAAGTTAAAGCCTACGGCGCTCATGCAACCCGCGGGAAGGGCGATGGTGGTGTTTGGTCCAAGCACCTTGAGCGCGTGACGCACTGCCAAGGCACCGCCGCATCCAGCACATGCTTTGTGACCGTAAAAATATTCATCGTCTGTGATTGTTTTAGCGTTAAGAGTCATTTAGTTGCCTCCTTTCGCTTTTGCGGTGGCATTGCTTTGTGCAGAATCGTTGCCGCCTTCGTCTATGTTTGTGTCTGTGCTGGCATCTGCGCCTTCAAACCCAAGGAAGTTTACTGAATCAAGCTGCGCTTCATTTTCGTAAACATTTTCAAGCTTTGCGAAAATTTCTTCTACTTGCTCATAGCTTATGTCGCTTCCGCCAAGCCCTCCAATAAAGTTAAAACTTGGGGTAGTAACGCCTGCTTGTTGCAACGCAGAATTAACGTTTGTGAAAACGGTGCCTTCGCATCCAAAAGAAATGTCTTTTTCTAGCACGGCAATACAAGCCGCACCAGCAACGGCGCTTGCAATTTCTTCGCCAGGGAAGGGGCGCATGTAGCGAATTTTAAGTAAGCCAACGCGTGCACCTTCGCAACGCATGTTGTCTACAACACTTCGCACAAGGCCAGCAATGCTTCCAAGCGTCACAATTATGTATTGGGCGTCATCACATTTGTATGCTTCAATAAGGCCTGGGTATTTACGACCGAATACTTTTGCAAAATTGGCTTCTGTTTTGCGTATCACGTTTGCGGCATCTAGCATGTCGCGGTGCGCGCGCTCCTTGTAGTAGAAGTTATACTCAGGGCCAGCGGAATATCCCATGTTAACGGGGTTTTCGTAGTTAAAGCAGTTTTCGCTTGCGAAAGCAGGCAGAAAAGCATCAGCTTCTTCTTGCGTTGGAACATCCACATTTTCGTAAGTGTGTGTGAGGGCAAAGCCGTCTAAGTTAACCATGAATGGAGTCATAACCTGCGCGTTTTCTGCAATTGCGTATGCCATGAGAGCCATGTCAAGCGCCTCTTGGTTGTCTTCTACATAGGCTTGAATCCAGCCGTGGTCAAGAAGGGCTAGGCTGTCGCGCTGGTCACCATAGATATTCCACGGAAGAGCGGTCGCGCGGTTTGCGTTCATCATTACAATAGGGAAGCGCCCACCTGCGGCATAACTTAAAACCTCTGCCATGTAAAGCAGGCCTTGGCTACTTGTTGCTGTAAAAGTGCGCACGCCTGTAGCACTTGCGCCCATTGCCGCAGAAAGGGCAGAATGTTCGCTTTCTACGTGTAAGTACTGCGCGTCAAGCGTGCCAGCTACAACCATTTCTGATAGACGCTCAACAACAACGGTTTGTGGGGTAATGGGGTAGGCGCTAATCACTTGCGGGCGCGCCAGACGCACACCTTCTGCAAGTGCTTCATCGCCGCTTAAAAACTTTTTCATGTATTGCTCCTAACCCTGCTCAGGCACCATGGTTATGGCACCTGTTTTGCACGAGCTTGCACAAATGCCACAGCCTTTGCAAAAGTCGTAATCAATGGCAAGTTTGCTTGTGGTGGCGTTTGTTTTGTAGATTGTGCCATCTGGGCATTGCATATAGCATTGCAAACACCCAACGCATTTGCTTTCGTCTAGCTGCGGGCGAATGGTACGCCATCCCGCGTTCTTGGATACCAGGTGACCCGCTTGCCAACAGGTGTTTTTGGCAAAGACTTCTGGGTCAAGCTGCGGGTTTTCTATTAAGTGGCAAATATTGCGGTCTGTGTTTATTGGTGTTGGTTTTTGCTTGGTGTTGTGTGCGATTGTAGCGATTGTAGTGCTTGTGGCGGTTGCGGAAGTTACCCCATTGTTGGCATCGTCAGCTTTGCCATCACCAGCGGCGTCTTCAGTTCTGGTTCCTTCGCTAGCCACACATAAGTACTTCGCGCCAGCGCGGCCAGCTAAAAGCTTTTCCACTTCATCTACAATAGCGCAGTTTTTGTCGTGCAATTTTGGTGCCATGTACTGGCGAATTGCCTCTTTAGCATCGTCTGGCGTAAGTGCATCACTAAGTACGCTAATGGCTGCAAGAAAAACTGTGTTTGGAATTTCACGTCCTAAGATCTCGCGTGAAATGCCGCTTGCATCAATACTTAGAACACGCGGGTCATCAAAATGCTTTGTGGAATTTACCAACACCAACCCGCCGTCTTTTATTTCTGCTTCCCAGCCGGCGTTAAAAAGCGTGCTGTCCAAGTAAACCACGTAATCTGCTTTTGCAATAGCGCTTCTGTTGCCAATTGGTCTTGT
>CAZRFO010000158.1:0-4032 GCA_964599515.1 uncultured Eggerthellaceae bacterium
CCGCTTTTTGTTAAAGCGTCTGCTATGTTGTTTAGAGACAAACTTGGGTCAAGCATGCAAATGCGCTTTCCACTTGCCATGGCTCCATATACATTAGCAATCCCGCTTACTGTATTTGAAGTTGCAATGCCAAAATTATGTTCTGGCTGCTTATCAAACCATAACTTTGCATCTTGAATGAGCGCAACAAACTCTGCGTAAGAATAGCTTACTATCTTGCCGCGTTTGCTTTCGCGTACAGCGTCATTATCTGGATGTTTGCTTAGCGCTTCACTTAGCGCATCTTTAATAAGCAAAGTCATAAATGTCCTTCCTTTTAGCCAGTTTTGGCAATTTAACTTTATGGCTGTGGTGGCGGGCTCAGTCACTTTCTTAATCGAAGAGGCTCTTCTGATCCTTTTCTTTTATGGCAGAGCCGGATGACGGCAAGCTAAAGACGCGGAAGTTTTCTGGATCAACTTTGCTTCCAATGAAATCGCTTGCCTGACCAACTGCTTTAGTATGGCGCGAGCCTTTTTTCGTTAGCGCCATGACGCCTTGTGTGTTGTTGGTTGTTTTTGTGAGCAGCATGCTTGTATTAAACACTACCATGCGCCCATCGCTTGTAAGTATTGCAAAGTCCTGGTCTTGTTCAAGTACTTGAGCGTAAAGTAAGTTGCTCTTGTTGTAAATGGCATTTTTGAGCTTCTTGCGGTTTTGCTTTGTGGCATAACCGGAAAGTGCAACGCGTGAAACGCGGCCGTCTTCAAAGAAGTAAATCGCATCGGCGTTGTAGCTGCCTGGGTCAAGTACCCAAGTGACACTTTCGCCATCTTCCATGCCTAATTCTGTTGGTAAAAACGCGCCAAGCTGGGCAGATTTTGTATCTTCAAAGTTGGCAAGCTTACATTTGTAACACTGGCCTAAGTTTGTAAACACCAAAAGCTCGTGTGTGTTCATAGACTCAAACTCAAGGAAGGCTTCGTCTCCATCTTTGTATTTAAGTGCAGCTCCAGCGCGCATAACGCGTTCGTTTAGCTTTTTCAAGTATCCTTCGCGCGAGACAGAAACCGTCACTTGGTATTCTTCAACTTCCGGCTCTGTTGAAACCTCAACAATTTCTGTTGCTTCAACAATTCCAGTTTTTCTTGGCATTGGATATTTCTTGTTAATTTGCACAAGCTCGCTATAAATTACTCGCTTGATGTTGTGTTCGCGCGAAAGTATGTTGTTTAGCTCTGCGATTTCTTCTTCCAACTTTGAAATGTCTTTCAAACGGTTCAAGATGTATTCTTCGTTTATATTGCGAAGGCGAATGTCTGCCACAAATTCCGCCTGGACCTGGTCAATCTGAAATCCTTCCATAAGATTTGGAACAACTTCAGCCTCCAACTTTGTATTGCGAATGATTTCTATTGCCTTGTCTATGTCTAGCAAAATAGACTCTAAGCCGTGAAGCAAATGCAAGCGCTCGGACTTTTTGTCAAGGTCAAAAGTGACTCGGCGCCTCGTAGATTCAACGCGCCACTTTACCCATTCGTGCAAGATTTGGCGCACGCCCATAACGCGCGGGTATCCATCAACTAGGACATTGAAATTGCAAGAAAAGCTGTCCTGTAAAGTGGTCATCTGGAAAAGTTTTGCCATTAAAACTTCTGGGTCTACGCCGCGTTTGATGTCTATTGCAATGCGAAGGCCGGCAAGGTCTGTTTCATCGCGGATGTCTAAGATTTCTTTGAGTTTGCCTTCTTTTGAAAGCTTGATAACGCGGTCAATTATGATGTCAGTTTTTGTTGTGTATGGAATTTCGTAAATTTCGATGATGCGCTCTTCTGGCACATAGCGCCAACGCGCACGCACCTGAAAACTCCCAAGACCGGTTTCGTAGATGCGTTCCATTTCTTCGCGCTTGTATACGATTTCTCCTCCTGTGGAAAAATCTGGCGCCGGCATGAATTCAAGCAGGTCACAGTTGGGGTCTTTCAAATATTCCATGGTTGCTTTGCAAACTTCATTTAGATTAAAGCCACAAATGTCGCTTGCCATAGCAACGCCAATGCCTTTGTTAGCAGAGACCAAAACGTTAGGGAAGGTGGTTGGCAAAAGGCGCGGTTCTTGCATAGCGCCATCGTAGCTGTCTACAAAATCCACTGGGTTTTTGTCTATGTCTTTAAAGATTTCTGCGCAAATGGGCGAAAGCTTAGCTTCCGTGTAGCGCGATGCAGCATAGGCTAAGTCCCCAGAATAGTACTTGCCAAAGTTGCCTTTGGAGTCCACAAAAGGGGTCAGTAGTGCTTCGTTTCCAGTTGCCAAGCGCACCATGGTTTCATAAATTGCGGCGTCTCCATGAGGGTTTAGCTTCATGGTTTGGCCAACAATGTTTGCGCTTTTTTGGCGCGCGCCATTTAAAAGCCCCATCTTAAACATGGTGTATAGGAGCTTTCTGTGCGAAGGTTTAAAGCCGTCAATTTCTGGGAACGCACGAGAAACATTTGTGCTCATCGCGTATGGCATGTAGTTTGTTTCTAGCGTTTCTGTAATTGGTTGCTCAAGAACTTCAGAGTGAAGGCCTACAACATTTGGGTTATCTGCGTGTCTTTTTGTGGTGTCTTTTTGCTTCTTTTTTGCTGCCATGATATTGCCTTACTGCAGGTCAAGTTGGTCTAGGTATTCTTTGCCGTGTTCGGCGATGTGGCGTTTTCTGCCTTCGTCGTCTGTTCCAAGGAGCAGGTTAAACATTGTTTCCATGCGAACCACATCTTCCGGCAAAACTTTGATAAGCCTGCGCGTTTCAGGGTTCATTGTGGTCATCCACATCATGTCTGGGTCGTTTTCGCCTAAACCTTTTGAACGATTGATGGTGCACTTTTGGTCGCCAATTTCTTCCAGGAATTTTGCCTTTTCTGCTTCAGTGTATGCAAAGTAGGTTTTTTCTTTGCAGTTGATTTCGTAAAGCGGAGATTCTGCAATAAACACGTAGCCTTGCGAAATTAGCGTTGGAACAAGGCGGTATAGCATGGTCAAAATTAGCGTGCGAATGTGATAACCGTCAACATCGGCGTCGGTGCAAATTATGACTTTGTTCCAATTTAAGTTGTTGATGTCGAATGTGCCCATGTTTTTAAGGCGGCGGTCGTTAACCTCTACGCCGCAGCCCAAAACGCGAAGCAAATCCATGATGATTTCCGACTTGAAAATGCGCGGATAATCTTCCTTTAAGCAATTCAAAATCTTGCCGCGAACAGGCATAACGCCCTGAAATTCTGCATCGCGCGATGTGCGGCATGCACCTGCCGCAGAATCGCCCTCTACAATGTAGATTTCGCGGCGGTCTTTGTCTTTGCTCCTGCAGTCAATAAACTTTTGCACGCGGTTTGCCATGTCTGTTTTTTGCTGCAAGTTGGTTTTGATACTCTGCCGCGTTTTTTCGGCATTTTCGCGCGAGCGCTTATTTATGAGCACCTGTTCTACGATTTTATCTGCCGCAGTTTTGTTTTCAATCAGGTAGGTTTCCATGCGTTCTTTCAAAAACGCAGTCATGGCTTGCTGAATGAACTTGTTGTTGATAGCCTTTTTGGTTTGGTTTTCGTAGCTTGTTTGAGTACTAAAGCAATTGGTTACAAGTACAAGGCAATCTTGCACGTCTTGCCACTTGATTGGCGTTTCATTTTTTGTGTATTTACCTTGGGTTTTGATGTATGCGTCAATTGCACTAGTGAGTGCGCTTCTTGCCGCTTTTTCTGGCGAGCCGCCGTTTTCAAGCCAGCTTGAATTGTGGTAGTACTCCTGCATTTGAAAGCCACGAGAAAAACAAAAACAAGCGGTGATTTTCACACTGTAATCTGGTAAGTCTTCGCGGTCGCGCCCACGGCGGTCTGCTTGAATGAAGTAGGGTTCGGTTAGGTAGTCGTTGCCGGTTTTTTCTAGGATGTAGTCTTCAATTCCACGCGGGTAGCAAAAATCTTGTACAGAAAAGTCTCCTTGCGCAGTGATTTCTGTAGAGCCTTCCGGCACATAGCCGCCTTCAATTTTCAAGCGGAAGGTCACGTTTGC
>CAZRFO010000159.1:0-4026 GCA_964599515.1 uncultured Eggerthellaceae bacterium
GCTTGCGCCTGTACCAGCTTCGGCTCCTTCGCCAACAGCGGCACCGGCACCTTCATCATCACCGGCACCTTCGCCAGCAACGCCTTCGCCGGCAGCAGCGTTAAAGTCTTCTTGCGCTTGCTCAATAAGCTCACTTGCGCGGCTTCCAAGCTTTACTGCCTCTTCATATAAAGGCAAAAGCTCGTCCAAAGAAAGGCTGTCATCAGAAACCGCATCTACGATTTCATCAAGCCTGGTTTTTACATCCTGAAAATTTTCGTATTCTTTAGGCATCAGCTTCCGATACCTCCAGTTTTTTGGCAATTTGTCCCAACACGCCATTTACGAAACGGTGAGATTCGTCTTCGACGCCAAATTCTTTAGCTAAATCTACTGCTTCGTTGATTGAAACCGAAATTGGCACTTCATCCACGTGAAGCATTTCATAAGTTGCAAGGCGAATCACAGAACGGTCCATAATTGGCATACGTGCAACTGTCCAGTTTTCAGAACAAGGATCTATCAAGGCATCAAGTTCTTCGCAGTTTTCAAGCACACCCTGAAGCAAACGGAGCGCATAAGAATCAAGCTGCGCTGGCTCGCTTGCGTCGTCGTCTTCAAAAACGCACGGACCTTCGTCAAGGATTTCTTGTAGCGGACGCCCGGTTATTTCTGCAGAATACAAAACCTGCAAGGCCGCGCGGCGCGACCATGTATTCGCATGGGTTTTTACAGACATTGTTCCTCTAATCTGTTATTGAGCAAATTGAATGCCGTCAATATAAATGTCAACAGCAGCTACCGGAACACCAATTTGCAAAGCCACAGCATCACAAACCGCTTTGCGAACATTGTTTGCAATTTCAGGCAATGGAGTTCCATATGCAACAGATATGTGAACACCAATTAGAAGATTTCCCTCTTCATCTACATCGCAATCAATTCCCTGAGGAGTAGCTTTACCACTTAAGATAGAGCGAATATTTGAAGAAGTTAACGCTCCAATAGCGGTAATTCCCTCAACTTCATTCGCTGCAATGGAAACAACAGTTTCTACCACACCTGGAGCGATAGACATACCTTGTACGGTTAGCTCTTTCATTTGTTTGCCACCTTTATCTCGTGCGTTTTAAATTTCGCGCGCATCTGCCATCCACACTAACATGTTTACTTTAAACAAGGCATTATACGCCTGTTGAGCGTTTCTTTGCTTGGTGCGCATTCAATAATCGGGCAAGCAACAAAAATACGCCTGCGCCACAAGTAGCTCCAATTGTATCTATCATCCAATCAACCGGGTCACATGAACGCGAAGGAACAAAGTACTGATGAATTTCGTCACTTACGCCGTAAAACGATGCACATAAAATTGCACAAACAAGCGCTTTTTTAAATGGCATGTGCAAGCGAAATGCATTGCATAGCAATGCCCCAAATATGCCGTATTCGCAAAAATGTCCTATTTGAAAGGTGAGCTCGGTATTTCCGCTAGCAATGGAAACGCAAAATGACTTAATTTCCGCTATTATCCACGAAACAAAGCCCATTTCTGAATTGAGCTGGCCTCCGGTGCGAGAAGACATAAAGAAAATGACTACTGCCCACACCGCAACAGCAAGCCAGCTTATAGCAACAAAGCCCCTTGACGGAGCTTTGTTGGTTTGTTTAGCACATTCGTCAGCCTGCGAACAAGACGATTGTTTGTTAAGTTCAGTTGACAATTAACCTAGTACTTTCTTAAAAATTGCTCTTGCATTCAACTGCGCATAAAACAAAATTCACACTTAATTAGTTGCGTTTGCCTTACCAACTTCAAGTGAATCGGTATTTGTTTCTGGCGAAAGCATATGATCTGGGTCAAAAATTGAAGCTACAGAGCCGTTTGTGTAAACCTCGTTAATTGCTCGTGCCAAAATTGGAGCAACAGAAACAACCTTAATTCGCGCTTCTTTCGCTTTATCTGCAGGAACTGGAATTGTGTTGCAAACTATAAGCTCTTCAATGGCGGAATCTTTCAACCTATCAAAAGCTGGGCCAGAAAGCACTGGATGCGTTGTTGTCATAAGTACGCGCTTTGCACCCTTCGCAAGAAGCGTCTTTGCAGCAACGCAAGCAGAACCAGCCGTGTCTACCATGTCGTCATTTAGGATGCAAATTTTATCTGTTACATCACCAACAAGTGCAGTGATTTCTGCTTTGTTGTGACCTGGGCGACCTTTGTGCATGATTGCAAGGTCTGCCTCTAACATGTCTGACATTCTCTTTGCATCCTTTGCGCGGCCTACATCTGGGCTTACTACGCAAAGTTCTTCTGGGTCAAAGCCCTTTTCTTTAATTGCATTTACAAGAGTTGGAAGTGCAGTTAAATGATTTACAGGAATGTTGAAATATCCTTCAATCTGGCTTTGGTGCAGGTCAATCGTGATTACACGGTTTATGCCTGCGGTTTCAAGCAAATCTGCAACTAGTTTTGCTGTAATTGGCTCACGCGGTGCAGCTTTGCGGTCTTGGCGGGCATATCCGTAGTGTGCAAGCACTGCAGTAATTGTACGGGCTGATGCGCGCTTTGCAGCATCCGTCATAATAAGCAATTCCATCAAAGCATCGTTTACAGAAGCCCCTGCAACCGATTGAATTAGAAAAACATCTGCGCCGCGAATACTTTCCATATACCTTGCGTAGATTTCACCATTAGCAAACTTTTCTAACTGGATTTTTCCCAGTTCAATATCTAGTTCTTGGGCAATCTCTTGGGCTAATTCTGGATTGACGGACCCAGAAAACACTGCAAGCTTGTGCGTTGTAGACATGTTGTAAGCACTTCCTTATGTTTAGGCAAAGTTTTTTGACGAAGCCATTTTACTAGCACAGGAAAAAACTTGTAGTCTGCTTTTGTAAAAAGTCCATTAATTTAGATAAGTTAGCAGCCAAGGCGAGCTTTAAGAATTTGCGCAGCTTCTTCAAGTTGTTCTGGAGTGTTAACGCCAAGACATTCCGTTGGGTCATCCACTACAAGAGCGCAAACCTTACGCCCAGCAGCCCTGCTAATTTCTAGCACATCTGTTAGATAGAATTCGCCTTGTGCATTATTGCTATCTACCTGTGACAACGCATCAAAAAGCGCACGCGCATCAAAGCAATAAAAGCCGGAGTTGCATTCGTTTACTTCTGCTTCTTGTGGTGTTGCATCCTTTTGTTCAACAATACGCTCAACTTCTCCTTGCGCGTTGCGAATGATGCGCCCATATCCAAATGGATTTTCCAGCTTCATGGTAAGAACAACAACCGCTGCGTCTTCTTTTTCTCTAACAGCGCTAAGCTTCTGAAGTGTTTCTGCAGTAATAAGCGGGCTGTCTCCGTTTAGCACGTACACCGAGCCATCAAAATCTGCAAGTGCATCTTTGCATACCGCTACCGCGTTTGCTGTTCCAAGTTGTTGCTCTTGCACAACGTATTGCGTGTCAGCATCTACAAGCGGAATTACTTCTTCTCTGTTAAAGCCCACAACAGTTATGATTCGGCTTGTTTGTGCTTCTTTTGCAACATCTATTACCCAGCGCACGAGCGCCTTATCCATAATAGTATGAGCCACCTTTGCGTGTGGCGATTTCATTCTTGTACCTGCGCCTGCCGCAAGAATAATTGCTGCTGTTTCCATTGTTCTTCCTTTAGTTTGATGTGTCTTTTTTAATTGCCTTTGTTGCTTGTCTTTTTTAATTGCCTATTTATTTGTTAAGTTTGTATTTGTCCAATTTAAAGCACGCTTCTTTTGCGTACTGCAAAAGTGTAGCTTCATCTGCTAAAACAATACCACTAGTAAACACGATGCTGTTCCCACAACCGCCAAAGAAAGCATCGTCAAAGTGAAGTTCTAAATCTGCACGCATGCGTTCATAATCAAGCGCTGGAAGTTCATCTTTGTTTAAAGTTTGCGGAAGTTCCCATGAAAAAGTGGCTGCACCGTCCGCTTCTGCCGCTTCTGCCACTTCTGCCGTTTCTGCCGCTGTATTGCCCTTATTCACTAGCGCATCCAGCCAAACGATGGCC
>CAZRFO010000160.1:0-4011 GCA_964599515.1 uncultured Eggerthellaceae bacterium
CATACTAGCACGCATTGCCGCAGGTTAAACGCACAAACATGCGGCATGGCGCGGCGGCGGCGGCAGCGGCGTGTGTGTGCGAGGGTAAAACGTCGGCGGCAACACCCGCGCACGCGAGCGCGACGGCGCAGTGGGCAGCAGCGTGCGCGTGCGAGGATACGGCGCAGTGGCCAGCAGCGTGCGCAACAACATGTGCGCAGATACGGCAGCGCGTGTGGCAACGGCGGCAGCGGCAGCAGTTGCACACCAACAACGCGCGGTAAATATGTTTGCATGTTTTAGCTGTTGTAGAAAACGCCTTTTACGTCTTCGTGTGAATCAATTTCCCTGATGACAGACTGGTCTAAGAACAAAGTAATTGTGGTTCCTTCGCCTTCTACACTATCCACGTCCATATGCGTGCCAGGTCCAAAATATCCGCACATGCGGTCATGAACATTTTTAACCGCAATACCAATTCCTGTGTGGCTTTCTGGATGAAGAATGTTTTCGCATGCTGTTTTAGACATACCAATGCCGTTGTCTATTACTTTAACAATCATGTTTTCGTCAGCTATGCGGGCTTCAATTTTTACCAACAGTTTTCCTTCTGAAGGCATGGCATGCTGAATTGAGTTTTCAACAAGAGGCTGTACCAAAAATGGCGGAACCAACAGGTCTTGTGCCTCTGGCACAATGTCTGTCTCAATAGACAGGCGCTCTTCCCCAAAGCGTGCTATTTCAAAAGAACAGTACCGCACGGTTTGTTCAATTTCTCTATTGAAAGGAATAAGCGGGCCGGAGTCGTCAAGCGTACGCCTGTAAAACACCGCAAAGTCGCGCAAAAGGGTGCGGGCTTTAGCCGGGTCTGTACGAACAAAAGATGCAATAGTGTTGATAGTGTTAAACAAGAAATGCGGGTTAATCTGGGCTTGAAGCGCTTTAAGTTCCATAGCAGTAGCCAGGCGTTGTTGCTCTTCCATTGCCTCTGCCGCAAGCGTGGTAGAAACTAATTGCGCAAAGCCTTCTGCAATTGATTGTTGCGTTGCTGTGATTGAAAAAGAATGCTTGTAATAAAAAGCAAGCGTGCCAACTACTCTTCTACCCATCATTAAAGGCGTAATGATGGCTGCCTGAATTGTTGTAACAGAAGCGTCAAAGCCAATTTCATCTGCGTTATACAAAATGCGTTCTTTGCCATCTATAAGAGTTTCGCGCGTTGCTTTTGTGGTTATTTCTGAACCATTATGATAGGCAGGAAAGTCTTTGCCCGCATAGCCCAAAACGTGATCAGAGTCGCAAAGCACAACAGAAGACGCAGCTACATTTGAAAGGAGCAGTTCGCAAATTTTTTGCGCAGACTTTTCATCAAGACCGTTTTTCAAGCACGCCAATGTTTGACGTGAAAGCTTGAGCATATTGTCTGTTTGATGCGCGCGAATGTTATCAGGGCTTACGCTCATTCCTATGAATGTAACCAAGGAAAGCGTAACCATTGTGCCAGCCGAAAGAACAATTGGAATGCTTATATCCCCAGAAACAAATTGAAACCCAAGCACAATGCAAGAAAGTATCAAGACAACAAGCGCAAACCAATGGAACCGCATTGGTTTAAAGTAAGACAAATAACCGCTGAAATCCATTTTTTGTGCCTGCTATTTAACTTTTACAAGCGAAAAATATTTAGCGTCTGTTTCTTTGCTAATAGCTTCTCTTGAATTAAGGAACTCAAGCTCCATCAAAGACGCAATACCTGCAAGCTTTGCTCCAAAGCCTTCCACAAGTTTAACTTGCGCAAGAATTGTGCCGCCAGTTGCAATTAGGTCATCAACTATCAAAATAACGTCATCTTCTGTGATAGCGTCTTTATGAACGTGGAGTTCCGCTGTTCCATATTCAAGTTCATATTCAACGCTTACTGTTTCACGCGGCAACTTATTTGGCTTTCTTGCTGGAACAAAACCAACACCAAGCCTGTAAGCAACAGGAGCTCCCAACATGAAACCGCGTGCTTCTGCGCCCATGACCTTGGTAATTCCAGCTTCTTCAAATTCGTCTGCAATTGCGTTTACCAATTCATTAAAAGCTTCTGGATTTAGAAAGAGCGGCGTTATGTCTTTGAAAACCACGCCCGGCGTTGGGTAATCTGGAATGTCAATAATAAGTGATTCAAAATCAAAATCGGCCATAGTGGTCTCCTTTATTGCGCCTAAAGTTTGTTTTCTTATGTTTATTTGCTTGCGAATTTGCTTTCTGCTACTTGATAGCTTGTTCGCATTTTTTAATTCGCCTTTTGCGAATTTGGCAATTACAGCCATGTCTTTGCCAATCGCTTATTCTACAGCATAAACATGCACACCATTGTAGCGATTTTGTTATTGCCTCTTCCATTGCGCACTGTTTTTGACTACAATAGCACCCACGTTCACGGTAAACGAGAAACCGTAGGAAACCCAGGTGCACGCACGCCTAACCTCACGCGCGCGGGTGCCGCTATTGAAAAGAGGTAGACATGGATATGTCCCAAGAGCAGTGGGCTTGCGTCACTGCGCAATTCGCTACGCTTAAAGAGCGTTCTCCTTTCTATGCTAAAAAGTTTGACGGCATAGACCTAACAGACATCAAAACAATGGAAGATTTTCGTAAGCTCCCGTTTACAGACAAGGGAGACCTTCGCGATGCTTACCCGCTAGGAATTGCAGCCGTTCCGCCAGAAAAGATTGTGCGAATTCACTCTTCATCTGGCACAACAGGCACGCCAGTAATTATTCCTTACACTCAAAAAGATGTTGACGACTGGGCAAACATGTTTGCACGTTGCTATGAATATGCAGGCATTACACCTGAAGACCGCATTCAAATTACTCCAGGATACGGCCTTTGGACTGCAGGCATTGGGTTTCAACTTGGATGCGAACGCCTTGGAGCTATGGCAATTCCAATGGGGCCTGGTAACACAGACAAGCAGCTACAAATGATGCAAGACTTGGAATCTACAGTAGTTTGCGCAACTTCTTCCTATGCGCTTCTTCTTGCAGAAGAAATTGCAAAGCGCGGCATTGGAGACAAAATTAAGCTGCGCAAAGGCGTTATTGGCTCTGAGCGTTGGGGCGACAAAATGCGCGCCCGCATTGCAAATGAACTTGGCGTTGAGCTCTACGACATTTACGGCCTAACAGAAATTTATGGCCCAGGCATTGGTATAAATTGCCAGGCAGATAGCGCTATGCACATTTGGAGCGACTATGTTTACATTGAGATTGTAGACCCAGATACAGGCGAACAAGTTCCAGATGGAGAAGAAGGCGAAATTGTCCTGACCACGCTTCAAAAAGAAGGCGCGCCGCTTATCCGCTTCCGCACACATGACTTGAGCCGCTTTGTACTTGGAGATTGCCCTTGCGGACATAACGAACATCCACGTATTGACATCATCACTGGCAGAACAGATGACATGGTGAAGGTTAAAGGCGTAAACATGTTCCCTGCTCAGTTTGAAGAAATTCTTGCTTTCACAGATGGAGCAAGCTCTGAATATCAGGTTATGATTGACCACCTAAATGGCCGCGACATCTTAACTATTTTCTTTGAAACAGAAGCAACAGGCGAAGAAAAAGCCCACATTGAAAAGCAGCTAGCTGCGCTTTTCAAAGCCAAGCTTAACATCACGCCTGAAGCTAAAGGCGTTGCCATTGGAGAGCTGCCACGTTCTGAAAAGAAAACTCGCCGCATCTTCGACAACCGCTACTAAATTACGCTACCCACAAAAAGCCGGCGGCGATCCAACCGCTGTCGGCAAGGTTAATCTTAAGGCTGGGGTGGCGGGCTTAGTCGCGAAGCCTTTCCTGAGCTCGCCTATTTTGTGATGGGTTATATCACAAAATAGGCTTCGTGCGGAACTCGCGCATGACGGCTCCGCCACCCCCAGCCTATGGATATCTTACTTTGCAGTGTCGAACAGGGAAATCTTCCAAAGTCAAGGGCGGCATGGTGTATGAGCGAATCCCGCACGCAGAATTTTCGTGGTATAAG
>CAZRFO010000161.1:0-4011 GCA_964599515.1 uncultured Eggerthellaceae bacterium
TCGCATTCAGACAAAATATCTGTTATGAGAAACGTTACTGCAAAAAGTACATTGCCTAGCGTTTGCTCCATAAAAAACGCATCTACCAGGATGTTTGCTTCTATGTTGGCAAGAATGCTTGCGCAAGCACTCACCATAAAAAGCCCTGCTTTGCCAAATAAATAGTAGGCTAACAGAGCCGCGCCAAAAATAACAATGACAGATAATGCTAGTAGTAATTCGTTCATTTATGCTCCAGTGTTTAAAGTGTTGCGAGTTTTATTTAAGATACTTTTTAACTTCTCAGTTTTTTAAGATGTTGGAATAAACATTATATCTAAATCTACGTTGCGCGAAATTCCTTCTATGTATCCATACGCGCTAAACTGCCAAATGGTAAAGTTGAAATCTGCGCTAGGCGTGCTTGTTTCATATTCCGCAAGCCAGACGTCTCTATCTGCTTTAGTGGTTACGCTTTCGTTATAGCGAGCCAGATCGCTGATGTTGCCATAGATTATGGTTTCATATCCTGCAGCTTCGATTGTTTCGCAAAATGCATTTGCGATGGCGCTCGCTTGGCTTGAACTTAAGTTGTTTGCGCGTCCCTGTGAGTCGCTAACGTTTTCTAAGTCAAATGCAACAGGCAAGTCAAGCTGCGCGTCAACTTCATCAAGTTGGTCAAGCACAAATTGCGCCTCTTCAACTGCTTCTTCTTCTGTAATTGCGCTGCTAAAGAAATACACGCCAACATCTAGTCCGCATTCTTTTGCACCTGCGTAGTTTTGGGCGAAGTATTCGTCTGTATTTAGCCCGCCTTCTGTGTACCCGCGCCAACCAATGCGAATGAATGTAAACGATATGCCGTCATTTGCGGCTGCTTCCCAGTCAAAATCTTTGTCATAAGAAGAAACATCCACGCCTAAAACACTAGTGTATTTGCCCTCTTCTTCATATATTGGCCTGCTGCTGTCATCCCAAGTAAGATATGACCAATCGTACGGCATGGCGGATTTATTGACGTTGCTAAGTGCTGTAATTAGCACGGTTGCAATAATTAATATGACTACAATTGCGACGATGCCAAATACAACAGGATGTTTTCTTTTCTGAGGGGTGCGTGCTGCGTGCGCTGCATGTGTTGCGTTTGTGGTGTGCGCTATGTACGACGCGCGCGTGCTATATGTTGGCGTTTTTTTCATGGCGCATATTATCGCATTTGGCAAATTGGCGCATGAGCGACATTTGTACCATGTGAAAATTTATACGTGTGTGCGACATTACACGGACAAGTCTCAAGCTGCGGCTGGTGTAAAATGGCAAACGTTGTAAAAACGAACAAGGTGGCATATGAATATTCAAGAATTTACATCCTATAGCGCGGCAGAAAATGAAGCCATAGGCTGCATAGAGGCTGCAATTAAATGTGCAGGTAGATCAACAGTTTTGGTTTCTAGTTTTCTTAGAACAGAAGCTTTCAAAGAAACGCTTGCAAAACGCAAGCTTGGCTTTGGAGTAAAAGTTGAAACGCTAAACTCATGGATTGACGACCTTTGGGAGCTTTACGGGGACGGTCGCGCTTGCGTTGATGTAGAAACGCGAGACCTCATTGTTCGAAAATGCCTTGAATTTCATATGAAGCAAAATTCAGAGGCAATTTATTCCGCGTCAAATGGTGTAGTTAGTCTTGTTTCGGAAATTCTTCGCACAAGCACTCCTGCAATAATAAATGTTAGCGAAAACGCGCCTAGGACATTTTCTGCTGCAGAAAAAGAGGTATTTACAGTTTGTAAATTATGCCTTGATGAATATGCAAAAAGAGGAATTGTAGAGCGCTCAGAAATGTGTGCGCACCTAAAAGATTTAGGTGTTTTGGCTGATGAGCAAGTTGTTTTGTTTGACGCACAAACAACGTTTTTTCAAGATGAACTATTGGAAAGTTCTGCGCATACAGATGCCATTTTCGTGCGTTCTTATAACGACGCAACTCACGGCGAAAGCGAAGAATTAACTAAACTGCAACGCGCGCTTTTTGCAACGCAGACATGCGAAATTGTTAACCCTACGGGTGATGTAAGATTTGCGCTTCCTGCAGGAAAATATGCAGAAAACCGCACTATATTTGACGAATTGTGTGCGTCACAAAAACGTTGCAGCGCTCAAGCAATTGTTGTTGCGAGTGCAGACCCAGTTGAGTTGTTTGAAGCTTTATCTAAACCTTTAAGTAATGCTGGCTTTGAAGTGTGCGTAGATGCCTCCATTAACTTCGCATATACAGCTTTTGGTGCAGCATGGATTACGCTCATGGAAACAGTTACAAGTGAAGATGGATTTGATTCGAAGGGTATTGCTGATTTTGCGCTGAGCGCGTTTTCTTTCACATCGCTTCATGCAGCTTATAAGGCAGATGCGTTTACGCGAAACTATCGTGGTGCAACGCTAGAAGAGGCACTTGTTAACTTTGAAGGTGCTGTGCGCGAAGAACATCGCGACTTTATGGCTGCAATTGCGCAAGGCAATTATAAAGAAGCCCTTCGCTTACAGTATCAGGTTTTAGCGCAAAAAGCAGCGCAAAGTCAAAACGAATACATTGCCTTACAGCGCGATGCGGCAGGGCTTGCGCTTGAATCGCTAATTAATTCAGAAAATATTGGGCTATCTATAAAGTCCTATATTGAGTATCTTAAAACCATGGCGTTTGTGTTTTGTGCCAAAAGTGCAGCTGAAAGTGAAAACGCTGGTGCTGGAGCATGCGAAAACGATAGCGAAGAAGCATGCGAAAACGCCGGTGCTGGAGCATGTGAAAACGATAGCGAAGGCGGTGTTGCTGTTGGCGCTGGCGGTGCTGCCGCTGCAGGAGACTGCACAGACACATGCGAAAACGCCGGTGAAGGAGCTTTTAGCCAACCCCCACATGTGCTTTTTACGAAGTACAAAAAGTTAGCGGAATGTGAACCAGAAAGTTTTGACGTTGTTCTTCTTGCAGATCTAACAGAAGATAACTTTTCTTTTGCAGAAAAAGAACAAGCGCTAGACTTCTTCCTTCAAAAAATTGGTTCCTACAAGCAAAAAGATCGTATCGTCTACCTGCGTAAACAATTCAGCGCTTGCGTTGCTACATCTTCCAAATGTCTTATTTTGGAACGCGTTTTAAACAACGAAAAGGCAGAACCAAATTCACAAAGTGCCTTGCTTGAACAGCTTATTGATTGCTACAGGCAAGATGCAACAGCCAAGGATGACCTAATAAAGGGCTGGCTTATTCCAAAACAAATGGAACAATTTGCGCGTTCTTATGGTGAAAAAGAAGCTATAGGAAACATCTTAATTGACAAGGCGCAATTGCCAAGCTGTGCAAGTCGCGAAATCTATGAAACTGGGCATCCGCAACTTTCGGGCGTGTCAGTTTCTTGTTTGCTTGCAGGAAAAAATGGAGCGCAGTTTGAAGAAAACGCGCAAAAGTCAAATTTGCAATCTGAAGTTAACGCGCAAAACCAAGCCAGGCAATCAGAAGAAAACGCGCAAATCCCTGGCTTGCAGTCTGAAGAAAATGCGCATGCAAACAACGCTCAAATGAAACTTTCCGCTTCTGCTATAGAGTGCTATTTGGAATGCCCGTTTAAGTGGTTTGCGCAGCGCCGCATAGGCATGGATGCTATTGGCACAGATTTTTCTGCTCTAGAAAAAGGCACATTCATTCATGGCGTTATGAAGGATTTTCACGAAGCGCTTGCTCAAAACGGTATGCAGCGCGTAACGCAAGATAACGCCAGTAAAGCGTGCGAAATCATGGATACAATTTTTGATGAACACGTGCGTGCGAATAACGAAGCACCTTATGGTGGTGCGCTTGTTGCGCTTAATCAATTTGAGCTTCTAGAACTGCGCCTGTTAAAGCGTAATGCTCTTGAATTTGTTAGGTGGGAAGCAAACCTAACCCCAAACTTTAAGCCGCGCTACAACGAATACGAATTTGGCAAAGAACACGCTGTTGAATACGCTGGAGTTTTGCTAACTGGTTCTATTGATCGCATA
>CAZRFO010000162.1:0-4010 GCA_964599515.1 uncultured Eggerthellaceae bacterium
TGATAGTTACGTTTGAGCTAGCGCTCCACGTAACGCCTGTATACCAATCATCTTGCGGGTTTGAAGTAACAGTTGCACTTGCTGTGCCGCCTTCACCTGCAACGATGCTTTCAGGAACACCACTGATTACAATAGAAGTGATGCTGAAAATACGTGCATCTTTAAATGCGCTTACTGCTTTGTCCAGCGCGCCTGCGGCTTGTTTGACCATACCAACAGAAGTGAGCTCATCACCATCGTAGGCAGCCTGAGCTGTAGCAATAGCAGCAGTCAAATCATCCACAGCACTTTGTGGATACATGCCGTCTTCTGTACCAACTGTTGCACTGTTTAACACCTGCGTTGCATTCGTAATAGCTTCTTGCAACAAAGATTTGTCCACACCTGCAGCACTTGAAGCCGCCTGCGTGGTGAACTTAAACACAATGGTTTTACCAAGCGTGCGGCTATTGTTTGTTTCTATGGAAGAATCTAATGCCAAGTAATAATCTTTTGAGCCTGAAAGGCTGCTTGCTGGAACAGTTACTTTAAAGGTTCCATCACTTACCTTTTCGCTGGTTTCAGCACTGGCAGCAAACACTTCTTTGGTAAGTGCTGCATCTGAATATACATGTACTTTTCCTACAGCGGCGCTATCTACCGTTGCCCATTTCCAGCCACTACCAGAAAGCGTATAGGTAAACGATACTCCGTCTTCCCAAGCAACTTCATTCACAATACGATTAAAGTATGTGGTATCTGTATTCTTTTTGGTATCGTTTTTAATACTTGCAAGAATGCTACCGTCTTCATCGGGGCTAATGGCACTCATGAGCGCCGTCACAGTGCTGCCTTGAGCAGCATAATCGCTATAGCCAGAAGTATCTTCTTCTGTGGTAAATTCAAGAACTACTGGGGTACCAAGCGCGCCCATGTTGTTTGGTGCAAATTTCTCGTTGAACACTAAATAATACGTTTTGTCATACTCAAGCCCTTGTACAGAAATATCAACGCCATCGCGTGTTGGCCAATCACGGTCTGGGTTTGCCAGTGCAAACGTAATGGTGCCAGCGCTTGCCGTGCACACAGGCGTTAGACTGCTTACGTCATAGCTTCCTGTTGCAGTAGGGTCGGTGTCATACACGTTAATATTTGGTGCAGCATTGCCGGTAAGACTTTGCCAACCAGCAATATTTGTCCAGTTAGAACCAGACCCATCGGCATGAGCTCTAAATGTAGCACTGGTAGTTGTGGTTGCATCTTCGCCTTCAGTTGCCTGCGTTGTTAGAGCAATCTTCTTTGTTGCTTTATTGTAATAGCAAGAAGTAACTGTAGTGTCTACTTTTAAGTCAGACCAGGTTGGATTAAAGAAACCAATTTTGTTTGTACCAGTACCCTGACATCCTAAATAACCAACATTAGTCATATCGCCTTGCCATGAAGAGCCTTCTGCTGCTGTACTAAACTCAAAAACCATATTGGCGTAAGACGTAACATTGCTCATTTGCATACCGGCGCGCAACACTAAGTAATATGTTTTATCTGCCTGCAAATTTTCAGTGCTTGCGGTAACAGTGATGCGTTTCCACCAGTTTGAGCCAGCGGTTGTAGTTTTTACATCTGTCGTGCTTGCTTGCCATACAATAGTAGAGTTATCGCCATCCCATGTACTTGGATCATCACTTGTTGCAAGCGCAATGCCGCTTGCCATATCGCTACCCATTCCCCCAGGAGCAACACCCATAAATACAAAAGAAATAGTGCTTTGGCTCACATCATAAGATGGCAAAATAATATTTTTGTAATACCAAGGATTGCTTGCGGTAGGCTCTTCTATGGAAGTATCAGTAGTGTTCATGTCTGTTACTACCGTAACTTCAGTACCACGAACAACTGCTCCGTTCTGGTAGTCAATAGTTCCTGCAGAAAGTGGGTTTGCCAAAGAAAGCGAAGGCCATCCTTTACGGGCGGCGCCGCCCGTTGAGCTGTCATCTCCGCCAGGCCACGGCCATCCTTGCCAGCCTGTATATGCCTCATAGCCATCCGTCTGTTTGTAGGTAATGCTTTGTGCAGGAAGAGCAGTGTCTGCAGCTGCAGCTGCTAATGCTGCTTCTTGTGTTGCATCAGCAGCAGCATTAGCTGTCTGGCCTACTGCGTCGCTTGCGGCATCTTGTGAAGCGCTTTCACCAGAAAGCTCTTCTGACCCCAAAGATGTGCTTTCCTGCTGTTCATCTACAAGCTGGCTTGAAGAATCAGAAGAAACGCTTGTTGCTACCTCGCTGCCAAGCGAAGAGCCAGTCTCTTCTGTTGGGTTAGCTAATGCCAAGTTAGGCATAAGCCCCAACACAAGCACTAAGCTAAGAAATACGTTCATTATGCGTCTGGAAACACTGTTTTTGGTGTTGCCAGGCACTTTGTTTGCGCTCATTTGGTCTCCTTTCATTACAATCAACGCAAAATTTGTTTGTACTTTTGCACCCAGCAAAGGGCATAGTTATCCCTTTTGACCGATGATATTCTAACCGAAAGATTATTTCATTTTGAGAATAGTCACTAACGATGCCACCCATGTTTTAGAATACTCATGGAAGAAAGTATTCTGCGAATATTCTTTGGGCGCCAAGCTGACATCATAAAAGTGCCAAATGAATATTCTTGGATTATCCTTCGAGTATTCTAAGAGCTAACCCACCCGTAGCAAACTGCGTATTGGATGGCAAAGGCATCGTTTGCATCTACCACATCGTCCTCGCCAACCACATTGGCAATAAGGCAAAGATCTGCATAATTATCAGCAGCAACATACATGCCGTTAGCAATATCGTAGGCAATTAAAGCATCAACAATATTCAACACACCGTTAGTATTTACATCACCACGCATGTACACTAAAAAATCCTTGGTAGCGCTGCCAGAAAACATTCCTTGCCCCTGTATTACAACTTGCGCTGTGCCAGGTGCTGTGTTGTTTTTATATGTTACAGTGTAGTCAACTCCCTGCTCAAGCGCCTGTGTTTCTACCTGCGTTGTCACAACGCAACTGTTTTCATCGTCCCATATGTTTTGAGCATACGCTGGAAGGCTCACAGAAATGCTTGGTTCACTGGCGGCTCCAGAAAAAAGCTGTGGAGAAATGCTGCTAAGCTCTAACGTTGAAACATCAACGGCAGCTGTGGTGAATTCCCACGAGACTGCCTTAAGCAGCTTTGCCTGTGCGTTGTGCCCCGAAAAGCCTTCGCCTGCTATTAAGCGATACGTTTTTTCCGGCTCAAGAATTCCCTTGTCAACTGCCACTTCTACCGTATTAGATGTTGTAAGCGTTTTCCACGTAAGACCCGCACCAAACGTTGCAACTACCTGCCCTTCCGCATTTTCAATGTGCAGATTTCCTTCAATGTTGCTAAGAAACCCTTGCCAGTTCCACCCGCTGTGCACAGGCCCCCATGCAGATCCAGGCCCAGAAATGTCCAAAGAAAATGTAGCGCCTACCGCAGGAACAGAGCTGATCAACACGTTGCAGAAGTACGTAAGCGTTTCATCGTAATCAACCGTGGTAATGCCGCCTTTAGTAGATGAACCGCTCACTTTAAGCAAGCGCACCGTGCATCCGTTTCCCTGGTACGCATCACACACGCTTGGCTCAAGGCTGGCGTATTCGCTTTGCCCTGCAACCGTAATTGCTATTGTTGCAAATGTTTCACCTGTTAAGGACGTTATTTTCAATTCCGCCGTACCATTTGCCACCGCTTGAATAACATTCCAAGAAGAAGGGGAAGTTCCCGCATGCGACGCCACACGCGTGTTGGTGATGTACCCACGGTATTGGCTGGTCACATTCGCGCCATCTTGCATGATAGTAATGGTTGCCTGCGTGCAATCGGATGAAAACTCAAGGGTGTCTTTTTCGTCAAACACTTCGCCATTTACATAAATACCGTTATCAAGCGACACAAACGTTACGTTGGAGTAGAGTTTTGCAACATTTGCGCAGGTAGAGGTGGTGTATCCGTATAAATAACATGTTGGCGAAG
>CAZRFO010000163.1:0-3974 GCA_964599515.1 uncultured Eggerthellaceae bacterium
TTATATGCTTTGACTTGCGCTCAATTTTTACGCGTTGAAGCGTGCGCAAGCTTGTATCCAAATTTGTGCATTAGTTTATGTTTTAATCTGCGTGGTTGTGTTTTCTAATTAGCGTTGGTATGACAATAAAAGCGCTAATTATTGTAAGAACTAAAAGGAAAACATAGCTAATAATGTAGCTTCCGCATAAGTCTTTTAAGATTCCAGGTATAAACATGAAAACAAATCCGCCAAAGGCATATGATGTCTGAAGGTTTTTGACGGATTCTGCAAAGCGCTCTGTTGGAGAAATCTCAATGGACCAAAGCGAAAGTCCAATGCTTCCAATGCACGCTCCGGCTCCTGTGCAAATTGCAGCAAGTGCTGCTATTACATGAGACGTAAAACACGCGCTTAAGCAGCAAAAAACAAGACCAATTATCATGAATGCAAAAAGTATTATGCTTGCCTTTGTGCTGCCAAGTTTGTCAAATATGATACCACCAACAAATTTTGACACAGAAAGAGACGCCCCAAGCAAGCTTACTAAAGTTGCTGCGTTAATTAAGTCAATACCTTCGCTTGTAAGCAAAATGCTAAAGTAATTAGTTGCACCTATTGCTGTACAGCCAACAAGAGCCATCGCGAAAACCATAAGTTTAAATTGCTTTGCAGGTATGCCTTCCTTTTGCTGGCTTGTATTATTGTTGGTGCCTTCGCCAGCTTTTGAATCTTGGGTATCGTCTGTATCATCTGCGCAATCCGTAACTGGCTGGGAGTTTTCTTTTGGATTGTTTTTTAGAAATATAACAAGTATCAAGCTTGTAACAACCGCAATAGATGCTTCAAATATAAAAGCGTTTGAAAGGCTTGATGAGTCAATGATTCTAGCAATAATTGGTGGCAAGATAATGGAAGAAACTCCACTGCCAAGAGTTGCAAACCCAACAGCTGCTCCAACATTTTTAGTAACCCAGCGGTTTATGATCATCGTTACGGCAACTACGCCGCCAAGTCCATAACCAATTCCTGCAAAAATTGCAGCTAAACAAAACCCAGCAAAGCTACTTGCTAAACCGTATAAGATAAAACCAGCTGATGTAAAAAGCGAAGCAACAAAAACGCCAATTCTGCAGTCTAGCTTTTTGTAGAAAAGTGCCGTGAAAAACATGGCGAAAAAAGAAACACCGGCACGTATTCCAACAATGACAGAAGCGCCGGTATTACCAACATATGACAGATCTGCCAAATATGGTTGATAAACATTAAAACTCGTGCTTGGAAAACCAACATTTAAAAAGTAAATTAGAAAACAACAAGCGCATATTATTTTTTCATAATGTTTTTGCATTGTTGTTTTTGCTTTCTAAAACTTTATAAATATGGGTGTATTGATTGAGCGCATAGCGGATATAATACGAAATATTAGTCAATTAATGGCTTTCGGTTTGCTGTTTTTCCGTAAGCAGCAACAATTAAAACTCAAGGAGGATTCATGCTATTAGACAATAAAATTTGGGTCGCCCAAGGAGAAAACCCATGTTATCTTCTTTTGAACCAGGCAAATCGTCATGGCATTATTTCTGGTGCATCTGGCACTGGCAAAACTGTAACGCTAAAGCTTATTGCAGAAGGCTTTTCTCAAGCTGGTGTGCCAGTTTTTATGGCAGATGTTAAAGGTGACGTAACTGGAATGTGCCAAGCTGGCGAAGACACAGAAAATATCCAAAAACGCGTTGCTAAATTTGGCATAGAAAATTGGTCTTTGCGCGGGTGTCCGTGCCGCTTTTGGGACATGCTTGATGGCAATGGAATTCCTGTCCGTGTAACAATATCAGACATGGGTCCAACACTTCTTTCGCGCTTACTTGGGTTAAGCGAAGCTCAAGAAGGCGTGCTAAACATTGTTTTCCGTATTGCGGATGATAAAGAGCTGCTTTTAATAGATTTAAAAGACTTGCGCACAATGCTTAACTATGTGGCAGAACATGCAAGCGAATATGAAACAACATATGGTCGCATTCCAAAGCAAAGTGTGACTACTATTTTGCGCGACCTAGTAGCAGTTGAAGATGAAGGCGGAGACGTTTTCTTTGGAGAACCTAACCTTGACATTAACGACTGGTTTACATGCGATGCAAACGGGAACGGTTACGTTAACATTCTTAATGCCGCAAAACTTATCCAGCACCCTTCCATTTATTCAATGTTTTTGCTTTGGATGCTAAGTTCTCTTTTTGATACCCTGCCAGAAGTTGGAGACCCAGAAAAACCAAAGTTTGTGTTCTTTTTTGATGAAGCTCATTTGCTTTTTGATGGCATGCCAAAGTCTTTGACGGATAAGATTATCCAGGTTGTAAAACTTATTCGTTCTAAAGGTGTTGGTGTTTACTTCATTACGCAAAGCCCAAGTGACATTCCAGATGAAGTTTTAGCGCAACTTTCAAACAAGGTTCAACACGGGCTCCGTGCTTATACGCCAGCAGATCAAAAGGCTGTTAAAGCTGCAGCAAAGTCTTTCCGTGAAAATCCAAATTTTGATAGTGAAACCGCAATTCTTGAACTTGGAACAGGAGAAGCGCTTGTTTCTTTCTTAGACGAAAGTGGTCGTCCAAGCATTGTTGAAAACGCAAAAGTTTTACCTCCACAATGCTTAATGGCTGCCGCAAGTGAAGAAAACGTTCAGGCTCAAATTGCAAATCAGACGCAATTAATGGCTAAATACGAGCAAAGCGTTGACAGAGAAAGCGCCTATGAGCAAGTTGCCGCAGAAAAAGAAGAGCAAGCAAAGGCAGATGCCTTGCAAGCAGAACGCGAAGCACTAGAAAAAGAAAAGGCAGAGTGGGAAGCTCAAAAAGCCAAAGAAGAAGAAGTTGCACGTAAAAAGGCAGAAAAAGAAGCAGAAGCCAAAGCTAAAGCTGAAGCTAAAAAGGCGGAACAAGAAGAGCGCGCTAGACAAAAGAAGCAAGAAAAAATGGAGAACAGAATTGCATCCATTGGAACTTCCATGGTGCGCACTGCCGGCAACAAAATTGTCCGGGGCATACTTGGTAACCTTTTTAAATAAGCGCGTTAATCCCGCTGGGGAAAGTAAACAGCTTTCGCGTGTTTAACTTCGTTAATGGCGGCAAGGTATGTTCGCTCATAGTCCTGTGCTTGAATTTTCGTGGTGCATTCGCTTATACCACGAAAATTCTGCGTGCGGGATTCGTTCACACACCATGCCGCCATTGACATAGTGAGACATTCCAAGGCCGGGGGTGGCGGGCGTGAATTTTTTATAAAAGACTCAGTTTTTTGACTGAGTCTTTTTGTTAAATAGTACATGTAACAATTTTTTACAGGGTTGTAAAAATAATTTACATCTAATAATAACGTGTGTATAATGCAGCGCTTGGCGGGGTGAATTGTTTATTCATTCGTTATAGGGGGGGGAATCAAGTATGCAATTAGATGATATCGAAGTCATTTTGACGGTTGCAAACACAAAAAGTTTATCGCAGGCTGCAGAAAAACTTTATATGTCACGGCCTGGTCTTTCGCAAAGACTAAGCAATATTGAAAACCGATACGGCACAACGCTATTTGAACGAACTTCTTCCGGTGTATTTCCAACACGTGCTGGTGAAATCGTAATCAAATTTGCCAAGAAAATTAACTCTTTAGAAAGAGGTTTAGCATCAGAGCTTGCAGCAGTTGATGAACATTTTGACTCTACTATAGAAGTAGGGATGAGTATGAGCGATGGGGTTGAACTTCTTCCGCAGCTTGTAAAAAAGTTCCACGACATACACCCGGATGCAATGGTTCATCTTGAAGCAGGATATGAACCGCAGCTTGTTCAAGAACTTAAAGACGGAAAGCTTGATTTTGCAATATTAGAAAACCAACAAATTGAAGATGGTATAACTCAAGAAACCCTTGGCTTTAGTTGTTTATATTTTGCTGCTCCTTTTAAACAACCTTTTGACAGCGTCCCACAACCGGTAAGTGTA
>CAZRFO010000164.1:0-3938 GCA_964599515.1 uncultured Eggerthellaceae bacterium
CGCTAGAGCATATGCGCTTCCGTTTGCGCAGTCCAAACCAATTTTGTATGCAGATAAGTCCTTCGGAGCAACAGAAATTAAGAAATCTGCGTATTTTTCGCAATCGGCATGTGCATCAACCAGTCTGCCAATGTTTTCGCGCGTAGCGTCTTCAACGCCTTGAATTTCGCCATCAATATAGGCTTCAATTCCATCAATTACATTTTCTTCAAGCTTTTCGCCATTGCAATTTAGCACTTTGATGCCGTTGTCGTAGAAAGGGTTATGGCTGGCAGAAATCATGACGCCAAAAGCGTAACTGCCAGTGCGCGTGAGGTAGGCAACGCCTGGAGTTGTCACAACGCCAAGAATGTGAGCATCGCATCCTGTAGATGTCATGCCTGCTGAAAGCGCGCTTTCAAACATGTCGCCCGAATGGCGAGTGTCTTTGCCAATAACAATGCACGGGCGCGCATCTTGAGATTGCGCATCTTGCGCCTTGACAGCCAAATGCCCCAAATAGCGCCCAATCTTGTATGCATGCGCGCTTGTAAGATTTACATTTGCTTCACCTCTGAAACCATCGGTTCCAAAATATTTACCCATCTTTTTCCTTTCTTTATGCCAAATACACGCTTAAGTTTATTCTCAAAATATACCAAGTTCACGGATAAGCAATAATAACGCAGCAACACACAAAAATGCACTAAATACGAAACGAAGCGTTCTTTCTGGTACTTTCTTTATCATTTTTGCGCCAAACAACGCGCCTGGAATTGCGCCTATAGCTAACGCAAGACCTGCAACTATAGAAACATTTCCGTAGCTGAATTGGCTAATAGCCGCGGGAATTGCCAAAATGCAAACAGCAATGAGCGATGTACCAGAAGCTTTTTTCATAGGAATGTTTAACTTTGACAAGAAAAGCGGGACCATCAAAAAGCCGCCGCCAACGCCAACGTATCCGCTAGCAACGCCTGCAACGGCACCAATAAGTGCTCCATAAATGATGTCGCGTTTGGAGAATGCTTGTTCTGCGGAAACAGCGCTAGATGATTGAGTATTCGCGCCCGCCTGTGCGCATGCATTTGTGTTTGTGCATTTTGGCGAAGGTGCCAAGCTGTTGTCTTTGCCATCTTTGCCTGACGAAGCGCAACTGACGCCCGCCATTGCTTCCATCTTCGCATCGGCGCTCGCGCCAGTACTCGCACCAGCCTTGACACCATCCTCTGCACTTCCCGGCTTAGGACACTTAATAGCTTTCTTGAACATGTTGTAAGCGGAATAAAAGATGATGACAGCCGCAACCAACATCACCAGCCAGCCAGGTGAAATATTAGCCAGCTGCACGCCAAGCACAGACGTTACAGCTCCGCCTACACCTGCGGCAACACCAATTTGCGGCACGCACGTTTTGTTGCGAATATGAGTAATTGCTCCGGAAATTGACGTTGGAATGATTGCCAAAAGAGATGTGCCTGTAACCAAAAGAGCTGGAAAACCATAGACCACACGAAGAAGCGGTACCATTAATGTACCACCACCAATTCCCAAAAGGCCACTCAAAATGCCAACTACAACACCAGCAGCTACCGATATTACAAGCAAGACCGGGTCTATCATATTTGCATGCCAGCCTTAGTTATATTTTGCATGAAGCGCAACATTAAACTCATCACAAACAACATTAATCTTGCAAATTAAGACGAATTTCACTTGTTAGACCAGGGTCAAATTCTCTTGGGCGTAGCCCGCCTTCACCACTCGTGCCTTGCGTTGCTGCAGCTTCTGCGGCAGCCCAAATTCCTGCTGCATCGTCTAAGTCAAGCTCTTCGTTTGCAAACTCTGGGAATACAGACACTGGCATAATTTCTTGCGTTGAGCCCTTCTTGAAGCCAGCATTTTTCTTGGCACGTTTTGCATGACCTGCAGCTTCGCCCGCCATACCAGCCGCGCCGGCAGCAGCACCAGCACCAGCAGCAACAGCCGCGTCAGCACCAGCCGCACCAGCCACGCCGGCGGCGCCAGCACCAACAGCCGCGTGCTCTTCAGCCGCAGCTTGCGCCTGTTCCGCCAAGTTTGCCACAGCCGCAGCAGCCGCAGCAGCAGCAACATTTGCCTGTTGTGCTGCTTCATCTGCAACAGCCTGTTCCATGTCAATTTCGCCTAAGTCTATGCCTTTGCGAAGCGCCGTAGACTGGACAAGCGCCGTACGAAGCACAAGATCTCCATCAAGGCGGTCCATAATCTTTGGCCAGATAGACTGAAACTCAAAATAGTTAGTACAATTTTCTGCAGCATATTCTGCCGCTTCATTGCTTGCAGCCGCTGCAGCTTTGCTGTATGCGCGTTTGTCGTTACACGCAAGAGAACGAAGCCGTGCTGTTTGCTTAATGCGGCGTTGCACGCCTGGCTCCAAGAAAGGACCAGGGTATGGCATAAGCGCAGAAGGCTTAATTTGCATGAGGTCAATTTGCGTGCGGCTGTATTCAATTTTGCGGAACTCATAAAGCCAGCGGTAAATATCCTGGCGGAATCGTGTGCCTTCGCTTTCGGTTTCTGGCGGAAGATGTCGCAAATTCCACTGGTTATCAAACCAAACTGTAGAGCCATACATGCGTAAGTTCAACATGTAGTCCAAATCTTCGCCGCGTGCAATCCATGGATCAAAAGACAAACGCTTGAATGCCTCTTTGTGAAGTGCCAAACATCCACCGCAAGCAACATTTGAACGGGAAAGACGCGGGCCATTCATAGCCTTTGTAATCCATTTATTAAACGCTTTGCCTTGGTCCCACTGTTTGTCGTACCATTCTGTATTTGCCTTTGAAAGCCACGAGCCTTCCGCATCTAAGAAATAGCCGCTCTTGGCAATAATCGGAATGCCTTTGCTGGTGAATTTTCCCAGACCATAAACCGCTTTTTTCAAAAATTCAGGGTCTTCTATAACTTCATCGTCATCTACAAAAACAACTGCATCAAAGCCAAACACAGCAGAAACAACAAGGCCAAGGTTGCGAATAGAACCATAACTTGTAAGGCCAATTTCTAGAGTTTTGCTTCCAATGCCAAGCTGCTCAAGGCGTTGCTGAACAAGAGAAAGTTCTGGTGCGCCAACCACCAAGGTTTGCAGCTGCGGAACCTTGTTAACAGTAAGCTGAACAGCATTTGCGGCTTGATTATCTAGCCCTAAATCTGAAACCACAAGCACAATAACAGGGACATCGCCTTGCATTGCGTTAATTGAGCGAAGACAACGCAAAAGGTTGTCCGTCTTAGACATTGGGTCCATGTGGTCATATGTTTGAAGAATTGGCTTATTTTCTTTTTGGTGTCTGCCAGAAATGTATGTTGGAACAACGATAACCGGGTTCATTCGGTCTCCTTAGCTGTGTTTACGTTGTGCGTATATAGTGCGTTTTGATTAGCTAAAAGCGCGTAACCTTCGGTATTTTACCGCTGTACATTTGCATATGCCACACGGCGTGCACATCTACACGGAAAATCCGAGCACAGACACAAAAAGATGGAACCATATGGTTCCCTCTTCAATGAACTACTATAAGTTGCAGAACTTATAGATTAAGTAAACTGCAGGTGTTTTTTATCTTGCACGCACTGTCCAAGATAAAGATTCATCAAGGTTTGATATGGGACGCCTGTATGCACAGATTCATTTTTAAAATAGTTAACCGTATCACTATCAATATTAATAGTTATGCGCTGGCGGGTTTTGCCAACGTAAGGATTAGGAATGCTATTTGAAAAATCAATTTCTTCAGGCATATCTATAACACTGCTGCGTTTATTCATTGTTGCTGTCCCATTCAAAGCTGATATATTTGCTGTCATTATTCATGTGCATATTATACATATGTTATATGTATAGTCAAGCCATTACTATACAAAAAAGAGGGAACCATATGGTTCCCTCTTAAATAAGCTAGATGTTTTTAATT
>CAZRFO010000165.1:0-3898 GCA_964599515.1 uncultured Eggerthellaceae bacterium
TGGAACAAGTTTAGACACACTAGCTAAGTCTCTAAAACGTTTTACTCTGCAAGTACAAGGCATCGGCGATGCAAAGCAATGTCAAGTACACCAAGGCGGCATTAAGTGTGAAGAGCTAAACTCTCACACAATGGAGACACACAAATATCCAGGGATTTTTATTGCTGGGGAAGCTCTTGATGTTGACGGCCCATGCGGTGGATACAACCTTCACTGGGCATGGGCAAGTGGCTTACTTGCCGGTCTTAACGCATAGCATCACGCCACGTTTAATTTTACGCTTCAACAAAAGCAACTAGTTACTTGCCGGTCTTAACGTTTAAGCAGCTCTTGGGTGTTGGCGCCGTGTTTACTCGCAAACCTTAGTGCGTAAAAAGAAACACTTTTCCGCTTGTTGTTTATAGTGAAATGTAACTTTTTAATTTCGCGGATATGTTTTTCGCGCACGCTTAACCGATAGTGGTTTAATGTGTGCGAACAAAAATAAATGCGAGGAAAGGTCACATTTGTGGCAAGACGTTCATTAGGTAATTCTGTAAATTCTTCTGTAAAAAAGTGCTCTTTATATGTTGCGCATGCTGGAGTTTTGCTAGGTGCTATTTTATTGTGTGTGGCTCTTGCGGTTCCACAGTACGCGTTTGCTGCAACGTCTCACATGCCAAGCTCAAGAATTGGCGGCATGGGAACAATTGGAAACGGTTACATCTTAGGAGTTGCTGTTGAATTTCCTGCCGAAGGTGACCAGGCGGCTTATACGTTTGACGATGCGCGTGACCAGGCATCAAAGTTTGTTGCGGCGGTCGATGGCGCTGACAGCGAAGGAGACGGAAACAACATCGCAGTAGGCAACAATGGCAATGACAACAACATCGCAGTAGGCAACAATGGCAATGACAGCAACATCGCAGCAGGCAACAACGGCGACGGCAATAGTAACTCAAGCGCGCTTGGAGCATTCCCTTATGAAAGCGTGAACGCCTACTACAAAAGGTCTTCTTACGGAAAACTAAACTTAAGCTGCAACGGCACTTGCTATGTAGTCACAGCAAAACATTGCCGCAGCTATTACACAAATAGTCCGCAGCAGCTTGTTCAAGAAGTGGCAAACACTCTAGATACTGAACAAGATGTAGATTTCTCAAAATACGATGGCAATAACGACGGCATTGTAGATGCTCTCTATATTGTTTTTGCAGGTGAGAACACTGGCTGGAATACAACATGGTGGCCACGTGAAGATAGGGTAGACAGCTCTATCGCACAGAGCTTTGACGGCAAAACTTTATGCAACACCGTATTCATGGAAACAATCACTGGCGAAAATAGTGTGCGCATGTTAATTCATGAAACTGGGCACGTGCTTGGGCTGGATGACTACTATTCATACAGTGGCGCAACAAATGGCATAGCAACCGTTGACATGATGAATGACAACACGGGGGACCACAATGCGTTTTCAAAATGGCTACTTGGCTGGATTGAAGATGAGCAAATCACACGCGTGGCTATAACAGCTGACGGCATTAAAGTGCGTCGCGGAGCTGGGAATGTGGAAGAATACGAAGGCAACGTACAGCAGGCAATTAACGCATTCACAACAGATGATGCGTTACAAGGTGGCGAATTCATAGCCGTTTCTTCTGATGAAAGCATTTTGGATGGCGATTTGCTTTGTTCCTTTTATCTGCTGCAATATGACCAAGCCGCAGGAAATCAGGCTTTTGGTGTAGGTGAGGGTGGCGCGAGCAACTCCGCCTTAACGGAAGGACGTACATTAGGCGAAGGTGGCGCGGGCATCTCAAGTGGCTCATCGTCAGACGGCGCTTTCCAAAACGGCGCCACTTCGCAAGGTGGAGGCCTAGTTGGCGGCTTGCGCGCCTACCGCATTCAGGCGCAACTTACAGCTGATGGTTCTTCGTTTATGAAAACCTGCGCCAATGCAAGTAATAGACACGACATGTTCATAGAAGCCCTAAAGCCAAGTGACGGCGGCGCTGCTGCAGAAATAGGAGATGCTTTTCATACTGGCGCGCAAATTGGAGTGTCAACTACGCCTTCCACAAATTTCCGCGAAGACTTTCTTGGATACACCGGCATTCACATTGATGTGACAGATGCAAGCAATGCGCAAAGCGGCACAGTGACGTTTAGCTATGAAGAACAACCTGATGAGCAAAAATTCGCAGTTACGCCAGCTTTTAGCGCGGGAATATTGGATGTTGGTGCGTATTCGTTTGATTTATCCGCGCAACCAGATTGGACAACATCTGACATAGAAGGCGCTACTTTGATAATAGACGGCGCAAGCTATGCTGTGCGAGCGCAGAACGACAACAATCAGCTGCTTGTATATTATGAACTTCCAAGTGGCACAATTTCGCAAAATTCAACATGTGAGCTGGTGCTTCCTGCTGGATTTTTCAATTTGTATAGTTCGCCTTCGCAAGAAATTCGCATTCAGCTTAATCCACGTAGTAAAACGCTTGAGTTTGTAGAATCAGGCGAATATGACGCAAGCGAATATACTATGGATGGGGAAAACGAAGTGCTTTCTAGTGCTGTTGATGTTGAAGGCGGAAGCCTAGACGGAAAGCAAGTTATTGTTGCTGAATGTCCTATAAAAACGCAGGTTTCGTCAGACCAACCAGATGGTATAAGAGCGTTTCAATTGCGTCTTTTTCTTGTGAGTGAAGATGGAAAAACATGTAACGTTTTGCCAGTTGAAGGAAGCGAACTAGAGCGTGTCATGATTTCGAGTGTGCAGACAGTTGCTCTTGACCGTGGCAGATTGTTTGCATGTGTGCAAGGAACAGATGCAAAAATGAATTCCTTTAGTAAGGGTTTCTGGATTGACGCCGCAACAGGTGAGCTTTTAGATTCAAGAAATTTAGACAACATGCAATTTACAGATATTGCAGCATTAGATGGCGAAGTTGCGCTTCTTAGACAGTCGCCAGGATACGGTGCGCAGTGCGCTATAACCAAGATATTTTCACACGATGAAAGCGCAGATAAACATACAAGTGAAGGTAGAGGAATATCAACAGCGCGCATTATTGGAGTTGGTTCAAAATATATTGCTGGTATAGATGACAGTATTGGCTTTGAAGAGAGCACTGTGAAAATTTTCGATTCTAGTGCTGTGGAGGCGCTACTTGATGGTGACGTGGCGGAGTTGCAGCCGTTTGTGCAATTTGGTGTTCCGAATTGCTGCTTTGTTGAAGATATTTCAACGTACGATGAAAATTTCTATGTGCTTACACGGTGCTGTGCAAGTGAGGAATTTTGTTTAGAGTTGCGTGTTTTTTCAAATGATGGAACATTGCTGCGCACAACTAAAGTTGAAGGAGGCATTGTAAACTATGCAACAGATTCAAAGATGGTTGTTGGAAAAAATGGCTCTGTTGCTATTACAACTAAAACTGCAACGAGCACAACAGTTAAAACAATGCAAATGGAAATAGCAGCAGTAACTCCAGATGGTAATTTTGCAGGGTATTCTTCTGCTGGTCGCGCAAGCATAGTTTATTGGGCAGATGGAAGTTTGTTTGTTGCACATAATAGTCCAGATTACACGCTAGATACCGGGAAACTTGCGTGGGTAAAGACCGCTGCGCTAGATGTTACTCCAAGTGACGATGATGGCTCTTCTGATACTTCGCCAGAAACAAATGGCGAAGGCGGCGTTGCTTCGACAATTGCAAAAACCGGGGACAACGCGCAAGCATTTATGATGTTTGCGATTGCCATGATGCTTGCAACGGCTACGCTTCTAGCTGGCGCTATTTCAGCGCGCAAATTGTAGACTTTCCGTCCCCTCTCGGGGAAGTAAGGAATACTGACTGCTTTTGCATTTATAAAGAATCGGCTTCCGGTAAATCAAGTAAAATGTCTTCGC
>CAZRFO010000166.1:0-3857 GCA_964599515.1 uncultured Eggerthellaceae bacterium
GCATAGGAGCAATCTTGCTAACTGTTTGCGTGCGTGCAAGTACTCGCATGTTGCGGTCTTCTTCTTCAGAAAGCAGGCGCTTTGCAAGTGCGATATGAGAATCAACCGGAAGAGAGCGGTAGTCCCAAAGTGTAAGCAAGGCAAACTTTTGCGAACCCAAAAGCCCAGACTGCTTGATGACGCCAGGAAGCTCTGCCTCTGGCGCATTTGTAATCTTGTCCAAAAACGCAGGCATGACGATTTTGAATTTTCTACGCTCCGTTACGCCTTCAACAAGAATGCTTCCAATACACCAAATGCCATACAAGATAAGTAAGATAAGCATAATTACCGTTGGGATGAGCAATGCTTGAGAAATCTTGTGAAGAATGTCACCAAAATATGTTTGTAAGAGTGCTTCCATTTACTTTCCTTTTTGTCTATTTAGCCTGTGCTGTGCGCTAGCGATTCAGGTGCCTTCGCCAACTTTTAATTAACGAAACGCGCGAGGTGGGTAACTATTGCCTAAAAACCCTTTCATTTCTTCGTCTGTCACATCTACGCCAAAAAACAGCTTGTAAAACTCTTTGCCAACTTCAACCATATCAACGTCAAACTTATCCGGATAAAACATGTTTGCCAGCCACTGAATGCCCAGATAACGGTTGCATGCCATAGGGCGGTCAACCCATGCAAGAGGCACGTTTGGCATAGCGTAAACGCGCTCGTTTTTGACGGCATCTATAACCGCCCAGTCTGCGCTTGCGCGGATGATGTCTTCTGCGCCACCCCTGATTTCAGAGTCCCAAGTAACAATAACTTCTGGGTTCCATCCAATTACGCTTTCAAGAGAAACATCTGCCATACCAGTTGCATCAAACCAGTCAACACTTGCAACGTCATGTCCACCTGCAACAATGAAAGACTCTGCGTGCTGGCTTTCCGCTGGTTCTGTTTGCAAACCTTTTGGACCTTCTGCATAGTAGAAGCGCACCTTGTCTTCTTCGGCTATATCTTTTACTGCCTCTGCTACGCGAGCATGAGCATCTACGCAGTAGTCCGAAAGCTCCTTTGCGCGGCTTTCGCAGCCTAGGATGTTGCCCAGTTTTTCGTATGCTTCTGCAATCTTGCTAAACGATCCATCAATTAACACAACCGGAATGCCGCTTCTGTCTTGAATGTCTACCGCTTCATCTATATTTGCCTGCGTAAGTTCAATGGAAGAAATACTAAAAATGATTTGGATGTCTTGCGACATTACAGCCTCTACGTCCATTTCTCCAGATTCAACTGCACCCAAGTACTTGAGTCCCTGCAGTTCAGGAGATAAATATTTCATGTCCTCTTCAGAAAACTTTGAGCAACTTGCACCCATTACCTCTGGGGCAAGCGTGAGAATGAACACCTGCGCCAAACCGGATGTGAAATATACGCTGTTGATGGCATTGGCTGTTGGAATTTGAATTTCGCGGCCGGCATCGTCTGTCCAGTTGCGAATATCTTTGAAGATTGCGTCTCCTGCTTCAGACCTGCAGCCAGAAAGCAAGCTTGTGCCGCCAAGTGCAGCCGCCGCAAAACCAAGACTTGCGGCAGTTTTGAAGAACTGCCTGCGCGTGCAGTTGCGCGCATAACTGCGCCACTGAATGTCTTGTATCTTTGGGGCTTGTTGTTTTTTGTAAGCCACAATTCCTCCTTATTAAGTGCGCCTAAATGACGCCTAACTTTTCTTTCAGCCCGCTTTGGTCATGGCAGGCTTAGCCGCTCGCGCGCCTTTCCAATGGCGCACGCGTTAACTTCCTGCGCCTAAATAGCCGCGCACACTTCCCTAAAAACTCCTGGTCTTACTTCTACGTTAACGATACTTGCCTCAATACCGTAAATGGTATTCAGGCATTCATCGGTAAGTACTTCACGTGGGGTACCTTCGCCAATAATTTCTCCTGCTTGCATGGCAATCACTCGGTCTGCGCATACAAGCGCATGATCTGGGTCGTGCGTGACCATGATGACCGTTGTGCCAGACCTAACTAGGCTTTTCATCTGGCGCAACACGATTTGCTGGTTGCCAAAGTCAAGAGAAGCCGTTGGCTCATCCATAATGAGCACGCGCGGCTCTTGAGCAAGCGCCCGCGCAATTAGCACAAGCTGCTGCTGGCCACCAGAAAGCTGCGTGTACACTCGTTTTGCAAGGTGCTCAATTCCAAGAAGCTTCATGGCGTCAAACGCGATGCGGCGATCTTTTGAAGAAACGCGAGCCAACGTTCCCACATACGGCGTGCGGCCCATGATAATCACGTCTGCAACTGTAAACGGAAACGGCGGCGTGTGAGCCTGCGGAATGTATGCGAAATATGTTGCGCGTTCTTTGTCGGTCATTCCAAGCGTGTTGTGGCCGTCAACCTCTACCGTTCCTTCAAATGGTTTGAGCAGCCCCAAAACGCTTTTGAGTGTTGTAGTTTTACCGCAGCCGTTTGAACCAACGATGCAAACGAATTCGCCTTCTTCTGCACCAAAACTCACGCCGTGCACAATTTCTTTTTTGTTATACCCAACATGCAGGTTGTTAACTTCAAGCAGCACAGCTACCAACCCCTCATGTTGCGACGGAAGATGAAAATGAAGAATGGCACGCCAAGTATGCTGGTCAGAATGCCAATTGGGATTTCAACAGAACCCAGCAAGCGGGCGATGTTGTCTATAATTAGCAAGTAACTTGCACCAACAAACATTGAAATTGGCAAAAGCGTTTTATAGTTTGGCCCAACAATCGCGCGCGCAAGGTGTGGGATAACAAGGCCAACGTAGCCAACAATGCCAGCAACTGCAACAGAAGTTGAAGCAAGAAGGGTTGAACCCAAGATGACAATGACGCGTGTACGGCGTGTGTTTACACCCATTGCGCGGGCTTCTTCGTCTCCAAAAGAAAGCACGTTTAACTTCCAACTTTGCGAAAGCAAGATACAAAAACCAATTAAGAAAAGCGGAATAGCAAAAGCAAGTTCATCTGTATTAACAGAAGAAAAGCTGCCCATCAGCCAAAACGTGATAGCTGGAAGCTGGTCTTGGCTGTCTGCCAAAAGTTTTACCATTGAAGTGCCAGATTGGAACAATGTAGAAACTAACATTCCTCCTAGCACCAAACCTAAAATGGCGTCGTATTTTACCAGCTTGTTTAACCAAACAGCCATGCTAACTGCTAAGATTCCGCCAGCAAATGCGCCAATTTGTACCCAAGTGTTGCCAAGGTTAAAAAGCAACGCCAAACATGCGCCAAGAGAAGCTCCCGCAGAAGACCCCAAAATATCTGGAGAAACCAACGGGTTTTTAAACATTCCCTGGTAACTTGCGCCCGCAACAGCAAGAGCGGCGCCTACCAGGCAAACCATGATTATTCGAGGCAAGCGAACGTTAAAAATAACGCGGTCAATGCGTTCAAGAACTAAGCTTGACTCAATTGCTGTTGGACTAGTGAAGTGGAGATAAATGCAATTTATGAAATCGCCCAGGCTGATGTTGTATCTACCAAGGGTAAATGAAATTAGTATGCACGCAAGAAGAAGTACGATGAGCAGCACAACTACCCAAACAGGCACTTTGCGACCAAATGCGGCATCTGCCTTAGCTTGTTCTTCGTCAAATTCCGCAAGAAATTTATCTTCTGCAGCATTTGACGAAAACTCTTGCGTTTGCAGTTCGCTTTCATTCGCATCAAGCGCAAGCTTTTTGGTTGCCACAGTACCTCCTCCTGTTTCCCTACATAGAACATCTGTGTTTGCAACCTGTTAATTTTACTATTTTAAGAATAATTCTTAAAGAGAATTATGACTTAGATAGGATATTTTCATATGCGAATAGAGCATGCGACGCATCATCAACGC
>CAZRFO010000167.1:0-3832 GCA_964599515.1 uncultured Eggerthellaceae bacterium
GTGCGTTTCAAGCAAACGCGGAAGCAAAGTGCTAATGGTTTTTGCTTGAGCGCTTAAATGATGAGTATCTTTTGACACCAAGTTAGGAAGAGCCAAAGACAGACGTTCTGCACACGAATCAAGTTGAAAGTTTTTATGCATCAACAAATATTCTGGCTGCATAAAAAGTGGTCTTGATGTGTAAGACGCAAGATTGCGCGCGCTTGCATCAAGCCTAGAAGAAAGCCATTTAGAAATTTTTACTCCATTTTTAGTAAACAAAGCGTCTAGCGATATTGCATCTGGACTTACAGTTTCTGCTGCTGCAGTTGGAGTAGATGCCCTAACGTCTGCAACAAGGTCTGCTATTGTTGTATCTGGTTCATGCCCTATTCCAGTTACAACAGGAATTGTAAGTTTTGCAATGCATAACGCCAAATTTTCATCATTAAAAGGCATAAGGTCTTCATATGACCCACCGCCCCTAACAAGCAAAATTACATCTGGAGCCTTTGACGCAGTGTATTCAAGGGCATTGGCTATACCTTGTGCTGCATTTGTTCCTTCTACAGGAACACCAGAAAAGTAAACCTTTGCAAGCGGCCATCTTCTGCGAAGCGTACGTAAAACATCATGCACAGCAGCGCCACGCGGTGAGGTTACAACCCCAATAGATTCAGGATACTGCGGAAGCGGCTTTTTGACTTCCTGACAAGTTAGACCAAGTGCTTCAAGTTTTTTTGCAAGCTGCGCAACGCGGGCTCTTAGTTGACCTTCTCCTGCAAGCGTAATTGAAGTTACATCAAAAGACATTCTTCCTTTTGCAGCATACAAAGAAAAGTTGCCGCGCAGTTCCACCAACTGGCCAAGTTCTAACTTGACGCTTTGCCTTGAGTATCTGTTTAGCCACATCATGCAAGGCAATACAGAAGATTCGTCTTTTACGGAAAAATAAACTGCCTTGTATCCAGATTTACAATTGACTTCGCATACTTCACCTGTAACAGTAAGCGTAATGCTTTCAAGCGTTCTCTTTGCAAGCGCAAGGGCATCTGTTACGCTAAGCGCACGCTCTTCTTGCATGTTTTTACCTTAATCCCGCGATTGTCCAAGAAGCCACAAAAGCTGCAAAACAGATGTCAACGCGGCTGCAACATAAGTGCAAGCGCAAGAACGCAAAACTCTAGCAGAACCAGATTGGTCGCTTTGCGTAAGCCCGATTGTATTCATGTATTTTTTTGCCCTGTTTGACGCATCAAATTCAACTGGCAAAGTAACAAGTTCAAACAAAACAACAACTACATACATCACAATTGCAAGGGTATAAAAACCACTTATGTGAAGCATAATTCCCATTAAAAATATAATAAACCATGCATTTGAAGCTATCTGTGCAGCTGGAACAAGGCTTCCGCGTATTTTCATAGGAACGTAGTTTTGTGCATATTGACAAGCATGACCAACTTCATGACATGCAGTTGCGGTTGCTGTTACTGTACGTCCATGAAAAGCGGAAGGCGAAAGAGTAATAGAATTTGTACGCGGGTCAAAAAAGTCCTGACCTTCTGAACCCATTTTTACTGTTACGTTTCCTATTCCATAGTATCTAAGCATATTCATTGCAGCTTGTGCACCAGTAATGCCATTTGAAATTGGAACTTTTGAATACTTGTTTAGTTGATGTTTAACGTCTCCAGATGCAATAAGGCCAATTATCAAAGTAACTATTATTAGTAAATAATACGACGGCATAAAAAATCCTAACTCTTTTAATTTTTGACACCTTATTTTTACTAGAAAATTTCTATATATTTGAAATATGTTTCCAAAACGAAAAACTATTTATCCGAAACCACCAAAACACCATTATCTAAAGAAAGAGCCAGCTTTCCTTCCAGCAAGCAAACAAGCTCATCGCCGACAATTTTTTTCTTCCAGCCCTTTAGCAATTCGCTTTCTTCGTAATAACCACGCGCTAGTTCTGTTAAATCTGAACTAGATGCAATAACTTGCGGCGCTACCCCATTTTCTTTTGCGCGAAGCCTAAGCAACGCATTCATGAGTTCTACCTCAACGTCAACATTTCTTTCGTTCCTGTCGCTATGAGGAAGGCGTGGCCAGGTGCTTTCTGGTGCATCTAGGCCTTTAATAAGCAGCGCAACAAGTTCTCTTGCGTCTTTTGTTGGCAGCTTTTCACGAACTCCGCGAATCATATACAAATCATCTATTGTTCTTGATTCGCGCTTGCAGGCTTCCACAATTTGTTCATCCGTCAGTACCCATTTTCTTGGGATGTCATATTTAATTGCGCGTTCTTCTCTCCATGCACTTACCTCGCGCGCCGCAGAAAGCTGCCTGCGGTTCAGCTGTGCATTTCTCTTTAAGTGAAGAAAACGCGTACGCGGGTCAGCCTTATAGCGTTTTGGATCTTCCATGTCTTTAAATTCTCCATCAAGCCATGAAAGTCTGTTGGCCTCAGTTAACGCATTTACTATTGGCTCATACATTTGCAATAAATAAACAACGTCATCTGCCGCATATTCAAGCTGGGATTCAGACAGCGGACGAATAGACCAGTCTGTAAAAGAATCTGCTTTTTTAAGTGACACACCGCATATGCTTTTTACAAGCGTTGCATAACCAACTTGCTTTGGATGTCCAAGTAAAGCGGCAGCCAGCTGTGTATCAAAAATAGGTGAAGGAACAACGCCTGTTTCGTTATAAAGAATTTCTATATCTTGTAGCCCGGAATGAAAAAGCTTTGTAATATTTGGGTTTTCTAGAAGCGGAGCAAGAACAGTAAGCTTACCAACCTTAAAAGGGTCAACAAGTGCTATTTCATCTTTAGTAGCAAACTGTATTAGGCATGGCTTGGGGAAATAAGTTTTTTCTCGCAAAAATTCAGTATCTATAGCCAAAACGTCGCAATTAGACGCACGCTCAATAAAAGCGTTAAGCTCTTCTTTTGTAGATATATACACGTGTTATCCTCTAAACAAAATGTTGCTCAATGTAGTAATATTGCAATGATAGCAGAAAGGACCATCTTGAAACTCCTTGTAATAAACAATCTAGCATCTGGGTATCGTGAAGGGTTAGCTTACGATTTCGTTCGCGCATTTGCTGCAGATGGAGACGAAATAACTATTCGCACTACAGACGGAACAACAGACCTAAACACATTTTTACACGATGCAACGTCTTTTGATGCGGTTGCAGTATCTGGCGGAGACGGAACCATTACAGCAGTAAGTCACCGCCTTGCATACACCGGTGTTCCAATTTTACCAATTCCAGCTGGAACTGGTAATTTGCTAAGCATAAACCTTGCTTCCCCAAATGAAGTACACGCTCTTGCAAACCAGCTAAGAGATTTTCAAATAAGGGAATTTGATATAGCAGAAATTCAAGTTGGCTGGAACCGTTATGGATATACGCTAATAGCAGGCGCAGGATACGATGCAACAATCATGAAAGATGCTCAAAGCAACAAAGGTCTTTTGGGCCCTATGGCTTATTTTTCTGCGGCTCTTACAAACCTTAACCCACAATATTCCAAGTTATCCATAAGCATAGACGGACAAGAGCCAATTGAGCGCAAAGGTCTAGGCGTCATGGTTGCGAATTTTTCAAAAATACAATTTGACGTACCAATAGCACATCAAACAAACCCGCAAGACGGCTTGCTGGAGCTCATTATCTTAAAGAGCGAAAATGCCTTTGGGCTCATCCCTGCACTTGGCGCAGCGTTTCTTGATAGAGGTGGCGACTTCCCAGAGCGTTCAGATTCTATTGAAATTATTCAGTGCAAAAATGCAACAGTGGTTGCAGACCCACCACTGCAAGTTCAATA
>CAZRFO010000168.1:0-3818 GCA_964599515.1 uncultured Eggerthellaceae bacterium
AACTTAAACCAAAATAAGCCTTACAAACATCACGTTATCGTGATAGGCTGCCTCATTCGTGCTATTTGTTGTCTAGGGCGCGGACAGAATCAATAACGTGATTGTCCGAACAGTGTTCCTTTGTGAAAAGCGTAGTAACAGGCGCTTTTGAATACTTTGAGAAAAGTGCATCGTGTCCAACGCAAAGTCCCAGTTCAATGTTGAGTTCTGTGCCTGCTTCGTTTAATAGCAGCGCTTGCGCAACAGGATTGCAGTTTACAAAGTTGCCATCGCCAGCGTTTGCTCCTGTCTTGCAAACGGCGCTTTCAACGCTAAGCCCGCACGCGCGCAAATACTTGCAAACAATTTCTGCCTCGTGCGAAAAAGAAATACAAAACGCAACTCCAACTTTTTTGTAGCCCATGTTTTTTGCGAAGGCAATCGTTGCATCAAGCCGAGTTTTTGCGTAACCGCACTCTGAAATTGTTCGATTAGCTATCGCGAAAAACTCCGCTTCTGGAGCTCCTTCGCCTTCGCAAATTTTACGCGCCTCATCTTGTATAGCATCAAGCGAATGACAAAACGTTGGAAATTCCGTAGCACCTTTTATTTCGCAGTTGTGCTCTGTGCATAAGTCACAAACATTTTTCACGCGTGTGCCTCTCTTTTTGCGTAGTGTCTTCACCGCCAGCGTGCAGCAGTAAATTTTAGATATACAGCGACCAAGTGTAGCACAATCGAAAAATTTTGCGGCTGTTCAAGCGCTTGTGTCACTAGTGCCTGGCAATTAAGCTAGAGCCTATTTTCATGCTCACCAAAATACAGGAAAAAAGGACGCATAGCAAAGGTTGCTACAGCAGCAAGGATTCCTGCCAACGGTAGCATCCAAAACAAAGTTATACCAGCACAGGCAAAAGCAAGTATTGCAGAAGGTACAATTGCTCCTGCAATAAAAAGGAATCCCCAATAAAAGAAAGCGAATTGTCCGTGGTTCAAGCGGCTTCATTGCATTTTATTATTGCGCAACGCGCAGTAAACGCATTCGTGATAGTGCCGTTTATCAGCAAATTTTCTTATGAAATCGCACATATTTTTTGGCTATTCCAATTTTGTATTTTGCTTTCCAGTGATGAAAAGCCTCATTGTTAATTGTTTGGTATTATTGTTCTTGCGAAGAGAAACGCGTTTGCCTAACAAGATGCGTTTCTTGCATATATCCCCTCTCCAAAAATGCCAGCTTAGGACAATATCCAGGCTGGCATTTTTCTTATACAGATAGAGCCACAGCGCTCTTGAACTATTTCTTATAAAGCTATTTGTCTATGCGTGCAAAAGGTTTTTTGCCTTTCATGTATTTAACAATGTCTTCAACTATAGATCTGCAAATATCTAATTCTGGTCTGTCCTTTTCCTTAGAAATAAATGCACTTACGTTGTAACTTGTATCAACATTTGTAAGTGGAATAAAATCAATTTTGTCGCCATAAATGCTAATGTTATGCTCAGAAGAAAATCCAATGTAGCCTTCTAAAAGTAAGTGTGTAATGCATGTTTCTATGTCGGAGTAATGATATGTATTTTCTTGCGTAAATGGCACAAAGTTTTCAACAAAAGATGCCATGTTCCCATAAGCACTTTCATCTGGCATTAAGAGCTTCTTGCCTTCTAGCGCAGAGATGTCTAAATACCCGTCAATAACTTCTTTATGAATTGGATGACCTGGACGTGTGATTGCGTCAAATTTGTCTTTGTAAATTGGCGTTACATTGTATAAATCGTGAGCCTCTGGGAAAAAGTCCATGGCAAACACAATATCTGGGTTACGCGCATCTAGCGCAAGGTTGAGCTCCCAAAACTCCACGCACCTAAGTTTGATTTGTGTATTAGGGAGCTGCTGCCTAACCTTTTCTAAGAATTTGTCCATGAATGGCCGCGACGCACCGCGCAAGTATTGTATGTCTAGCGTAGAAACGTAGCCTTCTTCAACGCCGCGCAGGCGTATTATTGCATTGTCGTATCTGTCTACGATTGCATTAGCGTCTTTTTTGAACAACTTTCCTTGCTCTGTGAGACAAACGCTATGCGAATTTCGTTCAAGTAGTTTTGTATGAAGTTCATCTTCCATTGCCGAAATATGTTTGCTTAAAACAGATTGGCTCAAGAAAAAATGACGTGCTGTTATGCTGAAATTTAATGTATCTGCAAGAAATGTAAACTCGCGCAGATGATCAATATTCATACGGCCCCCTACCAAAAGAATATACAAAACTAAATTGTGCATAGAAAAACTGCAGGTGAATTTCAAAATATTGAAAACTGCATGCTCAATTTCAAATTTGAATTATATCGCATATTTGTAGATTCTAAAAGTTATCTAAAAGTTATACAAGGCTTATTCTTCTTAAGATTGCTTGTTTTTATAGAAGCATTTTGGCGTATATAAAAAATCCCCCAGGCATAAGCTTGGGGGATATGGGGTTTAATTTATGTGTAGTAAGCCTATGTTATGCCACTAGCGGTAATCCCATTGCTCCGCCAATAAAGTAGATAACAAGTACTTCAACTACAACATATGCTATAGAGCATAGCCATCCAGCCTTTGTGAGTTCGGCTGAAGTGTAATAACCTTCAGAGAAGGAAACCAACATTGGAGGGCTTAATGGAAGTAGGAAAGAACCAGCAGTAATGGAACCCATGAGCATTGCAAACATTGCAGGAGATGTACCGGCTGCTACCAAGTAACCCATAACAGCTGGAACGAACAATGCGCAAAGTGCTGGAGCTGCAGGAACAAATGTATGAACGATGTATGCAAGAGCTGTAAATACCAACAAACCAGCCAATACAGGAAGGTTCATAACACCAGTTGAAAGCAAAGCGTTTACCAAGAATGCTGCAGCGCCAGTTGAAGAGCAAGCACCAGCAATAGACATAACGCCTGCAACCATCAATACAACGCCCCAACCAACTGTGTCCTGGAAGTCTTTCCAAGATACCAAGTCAAGACCAGGGATAAATGCTACAGCTAACATAACCATAACAACGTTAACGTTTGTTAGAGTTGAAATCCATGTACCAGCAACAAAACCAGCAATCAAAACAATCATGTAGATTAAAGACAAGATGTCTTTTTTGGTCATAGGGGTCTTTTCGCCAGTTCCCTTAACCATTGCTGCTTCTTCTTCGCTAAGGTCTTCTGGTGGGAATACTTTGCAAATAACAAACCAGCAGAATGGAATCAAGATTACTGCAATAATCAAACCAGGTACAAACCATTGGAAGAAGTCAATTGTCAAGCCATATGTGCTAGTAAGCAAGCCTGCGCAAAGAACATTCAAAGAATGACCAAATGGTGTAATGAATCCACCAAGAATTGCTGCAAAAGCAATACCTAGTGCAAGGCAGCGACCCAAGTTAGGATGAGATTCTTTTGCATTGATACCACGCAAGAATGGTAGTGCTAAAGCCATACCAACTGCTACAGCTCCGGTGTCTGTCATGAACATTGACACAATTGCGGTTGCAATCATGTAAGCTAGAACAATTGCCTTTGGCTTAGTTCCAGCTAAACCAACAAGAGCCTGTACCAAACGAGTACCTAAAGAGCTCTTTGTCATGATAACTGTCATAACAAAAATACCAAAAATGAACCAAGGAGTTGAGCTTACAAAGCCGCTCCATGCATCTGCAAATGTTGGAACTGCACCAAGTACAGCAAGCAGAATTGCGCCCAAAAGACCGGTAATGCCAACCGGCAGTACATCGCACATCCAAAAAACGATGCACATCAACAAAATGCCAATAGAAACCAAGCCTTCATGTGTCAGCTCTTCGCCACC
>CAZRFO010000169.1:0-3810 GCA_964599515.1 uncultured Eggerthellaceae bacterium
AAAAACACGAAGCCCAGGACTGTTTGAGCGACTGAGCCCGCCACCCCAGCCAAAAGGTTGACGATAATACTCCTTGTTCTTTGTTGGCACAGTCTTGCGCACATCGTCAAAGAGATTGTGTAAAACACACATGCTCTCAGGGTTAAGCGTAGTGCTTTGCGTTAAAATAGCGAACAAGTATGACTGGCATCGTATAGGAAGGACGTTCCATGCCTAAAGATTTCAAATACAAGCGTGTTTTGCTTAAGCTTTCTGGTGAAGCGCTAGCCGGAGAGGCTGGATTTGGAATAGAGCCTAAGATTGTTGATGACTTGGCTGATGAGCTTTGCGAAATCGTTGAAGGGGGAGTTGAACTTGCCATAGTAGTAGGTGGTGGAAACTTCTTCCGCGGCATGGCAGGAAGCGCAGAAGGCATGGACCGTTCGCAAGCAGATAACATTGGAATGCTTGCAACCGTGATGAACGCAATCGCGCTACAAGAAGCGTTTGAGCGTCATGGGATTGCAACACGAGTTCAAAGCGCCATTACTATGCAACAAGTTGCAGAGCCTTTCATTCGCAGAAAGGCAATTCGCCATCTTGAAAAGGGCCGCGTTGTTATTTTTGCGGCAGGCTCTGGAAACCCATATTTCACAACAGATACAGCTGCATCGCTTAGAGCTTGCGAAATTGGAGCAGAAGTTTTGATGAAGGCAACAAAGGTGGATGGCGTCTATGACAGCGACCCAGCCAAAAACCCTGATGCTAAGAAATTCGACACAATTACATACAAAGAAGTTATCGCACGTGAACTGCATGTTATGGACACAACAGCAACATCTCTTTGCATGGAAAATAATCTTCCTATTCTTGTTTTTGATTTGAACACAAAGGGAAACATTGCACGTGCGCTACGCGGTGAAACTGTTGGCACAGTGGTTGGCTTTGACGACTAATTTTTGACGACTAATTTAAGCGCAAAGTTAAGCATAAACATAAATGAAAAGGAAAACTCATGATTGAAGAAATTAAAAAGCATACAGAAGAGAAAATGGAAAAAGCAATTCATGCGTTGAATAGTAACTTTGCTTCTGTTCGCACAGGGCGAGCAAACGCTATGGTGCTAGACCGCATTCGTGTAGATTATTATGGCGAACCAACGCCAATCAATCAGCTTGCTGCAGTTAAAACTCCAGATGCTCATATGCTTACAATTGAACCTTGGGATAAAGGAATCTTACGCTCAATTGAACACGCAATTCTTGCTTCAGATTTAGGCGTGACACCTTCAAATGACGGTAGCATCATTCGCCTTCCTTTCCCGGAGCTTACAGGTGAGCGCCGCCAAGAGCTGGCCAAGCAGTGCAAAGGATATGCAGAAGACGCGCGCGTTGCAATTCGTAATATCCGCCGTGATGCCAATAACGAAATTGCAAAGACTGTAAAATCTGAAAACTTGCCAGAAGATGACCAACACTATGGCGAATCTGAAATACAAAAACTAACAGATAAATATATTGCAGAAGTTGATGCTTTATATAAGAAAAAGGAAACCGAAGTTACTACTGTTTAATGTTTGTGTAACGCTTTAATTTGTTAATCAAGCTATACAAGACACAAGCATACGTACAAATAGGATTCAATGAACAAACCTCTAGATTACATATATCCTAACCCGCCAGAAGGGCTTGATCCAAAAGCGCTTGATTTGTCGCGTATTCCAAAACATGTTGCCATCATTATGGATGGCAACGGGCGTTGGGCAAAAAAGCGTGCGCTAAACAGGCTAATGGGGCATAAAGCTGGCATAGAAGCCGTGCGCGAAAGCATTCGTATGGCAAGCGATTTGGGCGTGCGTTATTTAAGTATTTATTCGTTTTCTTCTGAAAATTGGAAGCGTCCTAAAGATGAAGTAATTGGGTTGATGGACCTTTTTGCCAAAACCATGCTTGCAGAAGTTGACGAACTTCATGAAGAGCATGTTCGTGTAATGACTATAGGTGATTTATCTGCGCTTCCGCAAAAAACACGCGATGCTTTTGTAGAAGCTTGGGAAAAAACCAAAAACAACACAGGGATGACGTTAGTTGTTGCTGTCAATTATGGGTCACGCAAAGAAATTGCATCTGCTGCGTATGCTTATGCTCAGTCTGTACTTGAAGCAGCCAAACAAGGCAACGCTCCAAAAGAGCCAAGCGAAGAAGACTTTGCGAGCTTTTTGTACACGCAAGATATTCCAGACCCAGAACTTCTAATTCGTACAAGTGGGGAAATGCGCGTGTCAAATTTCCTCTTGTGGCAAATTGCATATTCTGAATTCGTAGTAACAAAAACTCTTTGGCCAGATTTTGATAGGTATGAATTTTTGCGTTGCTTGCTTGAGTATCAAAGCAGAGATAGGCGCTTTGGCGGTGTTTAAGTATGGCAAACTTAGATGAGCAAAACACCACAGAAGCAAAAAGTTACACACAGCAAAGTGACGCAATACAGAATGGCGCCGCCCAAAAAGACGCTGCAAATTCAAACGTGCAAGAAAATCACAAACGCGGCCTTTTTGAAAAAATTCGCATTAGCAGAAACCGCGGATGGGATGATGACCCACGCGAAGGTAAAGTTACTAGTGGCGAAAAGATAAAGCGCTTCGCATACAAGAAAACTCCAGATAGATTCAAAAATGCATCTGATTTGCAAGTAAGGCTTCGCACGGGTGCCATATATATAGCACTTACACTTCTTGGAATCATAATAGGTGGCTGGGGTCTTGTTGTAATGCTTTCTATTACAGCTGGTGTTTGCGCGTATGAGTTTTACTTTGTTTTGCGTGCGGACTCAAAGCTTCCAAATGAAATGCTTGGAACAATAGCAGCAATTTTGTATCCGCCGGCAGCGTACCTTTTTGGCTTAGCTGGCTTGATGATGCTTAGCATGCTTTTGCTTTTAGCGCTTCTTGTTTGGTATGTTTTTTGGTTGCGATCGCGCATAATAGATGTTGCTGTAAGTTTTTTTGGCGCCGCCTATACTGGTCTTTTTATTTCAAGCTTTGTGCTAATTGAACATGAGTTAGCCTGGCCGTTCGGCTCAATTTGTGTATTCTTAATTTTTGCAAGCGTGTGGTTAAACGATGGCATGGCATATCTTGTTGGAAGCAAAATTGGCAAGCACAAACTCGCTCCGCGTATCTCTCCAAAAAAGAGTTGGGAAGGCTTTATTGCTGGCATTATTACGTCAATGCTTGTGTGGTGCTTGATGGTTTTGGTTCCAGACGTAAATATTGATATTCCAATGGCGCTTTTCTTTGGGCTTGTTTGTGGCCTAATGAGCGTTTTGGGCGACTTAGCAGAAAGCCGCATTAAGCGAAATTCCGGCGTAAAAGATTCTGGCACACTTATGCCAGGTCATGGCGGGTTGCTAGACAGAACAGACTCTATGTTTTTAGCCGCTGTTACATCGCTAATTTTGCTTGTGGCTGGCGGCTGCATTCCTTCTATTTTCTAAGGGCAAATATGAGTGAAGAAAATTCATGTAAACGCCGTGGCGTTGCTGTACTTGGTTCAACTGGTTCTATTGGAACACAAACGCTAGATGTTATATCCAAGCATTCAGATAAACTTGCCTGTGTTGCACTTGCCGCTGGCACGCGCGTAGAAGAGCTTACCAAACAGGCAAAAGCGTTTGGGGTGCGAAACATTGCAGTTGGTAGTGAATCTTTAAAAAATGACCCTCGCGCAAGTGAACTGCGCAATTTAATTGAAAGTACAAGCGGCTGCGAACCGTACCAAGAGTTTGGCTCTAGCAAACAAAACGCAAAAGGCTCACTTGGGTTTGGTCAAG
>CAZRFO010000170.1:0-3743 GCA_964599515.1 uncultured Eggerthellaceae bacterium
GCCCATAACAGAAAGAAATTCAGCATCTTTCATATACGTTGCGCTTTTTTCATAAAGCGCATCAGTTTCTGCTTTGGCAGCAGTGTATGTATCGTTGGTAGAAACCGTATAGTAAGCAGGGAAATTGCTTTCAAGCGCATAGGTATTTGTCATGCGGTTCCATGCGCCGCCCGCATCAATATTTGCATAACTTTCGCTTATTTCGCCAAATAGATTTCCTGCATGTCCTTGAGAATTTAACGTGTGAACAGAAACTGCACTATAGCAATCCGCTACCGCTGTTTCAGTTTTGTCACTAATTGATGCGCTCCAATAGCTTCCAACTAAGCCACCAATGCAACTTCCTTCCGCCGCAAGCGTAACGTTTCCTGTTGCATAGCACGAACTAATTGCGCTGCGAACAGTTCTTCCAACAAGGCCTCCAACACTACCAGCGGAATTAATTGTTACTCGCGCAAAGCAATTTGAAAGAGTGGTTTTATATTCTGGCGAACTAGACTGCGCGGCGCTACCAGAGCTTGCACCAATCATGCCTCCAACATAGTTTGCATTGTCACAAGTAATAGAACCTTCAACACCAAGGTTTTTGATGTTGGCCCTGTTCGCATACCCAAAAAAGCCAGCATATACAGTTGAGTAGTTGGTATCAATGGAATCTTCCGTAATATCCATGTCATAAATCACATGTCCATCTCCATCAAAGATTCCTTCAAACGGATACTTGTAATTGCCAATTGGCGCCCATGTCCCGTGCAATGTAATATCGTTTGCAAGCTTATAGCGGCACCCGCTTGTTGTGATAGCCCCAGCATTTACATCTGCTGCAAAGGCACGAAGTTCTTCTTCCGTAGAAATTATTGTTGCTTCTAGCTCTTTCCAAACAGCTTCAAAAACAACATTGCCTTCTGGCATTGTGAATTCTTCTTCAGCTGCGTAAACATGAGTATCTGTACTTTCTTGCGTTGGTTCAATCATTTGCCAACCAACAAACTCATATCCAGGGCGAGTTAAATTTGAACTGGGAATGCTAAAACTGCTTCCGGCTTGTTGCTTAGCTAGGCTTGGAAGCTTACCAGATACATCTGCCTGTTTTGTAAAGCTTACTGTAAAACTCAGGCCAGCATTCTTGCTTAGTTCTGGCGGGGTTTGAGCGTCTTGTGCTTCGGCGAAGTATTGTGTGCCAAGCGCCGCTTTAACGTTTGCATCTTGCCAGTTGGTCACAGCATTTATATTGTTTGTGCTGGTGCCTTTCATGTTGCCGCCTAAAAATGGCAAGGCTTCTGTGCAAACGCAATTTGAAATTGTAAGTTTTGTACCTGTACCGCCTAACTGACCATAAAAATTACTTGCGTTTGTTGATGTATTAGTAGAACTTACAGTCCCACTTTGATAGCACGAAGTAACGCTTACAGTTGCGCTGTTAAGAGTACTTATCAAGCCGCCACCGTTTGAACTTGTTACAAGATTTCCCTGATGATAACAATAACTCATGGTTAGAGTTGCGCTATCAACTCTCCCAACAACGCCACCTAACGCATGCGCTCCACCAGTCATGTCACCTTTTACTCCACAGCAAGTAATTATATTTTCGCCTTTATAAACTTGAGCAACAAGCCCAGCAGATGCTTCTTGCGATGACGTGCTTACACTAAATTTTGCATTTGGAGAAAGCTCTACGATGGTGTTTAGAATACTTGCGCCACCAATAGAGCCAAAAAGAGCACTATACCAAGCCGCGCCATGCGTATAAGAGGCGCCAAACATTGGGTTTGAGGAACTTGTAACAAAAAGGTTTGAAATTTTGTGGCCCTGGCCATTGAACGTGCCTTTGAAACACACTGGAGTTGCTGAAACAAATGAAGCGTTCATCCCTATACCAATTGGGGTAAACGCTGCCTCTAGTGCAATATCATTTGCCAAACACACAACCACGCCTTCGTATGTGTGTGCGCCAGCTTCACTTTCAACCCACGCTCCATTTTCAACATACTTGCCATTTACAGATGTGGCAAATGCTATTAAGTCTTGCTCTGTAGAAATTAAAAACGGGTCTTGCGCGGTGCCAGCTGGTGCGCCTTCTTCGCCTATTGCGATAAAGGTGCTCTGTGCGTTTTCGTCTGCAAAAACACACGCGGGAAAACAAAACAACAACGCTAAAGAAAATACAATTACCACTGCATTCAACACGGATTTCTTTTTCATTTCCCTAAACTTCCCCTTCACCCAAATAATCTGCGCACAATGGCACAAGCACACCTATATGCAGCTATTTAACACAAAATATTAGTTATGAGTTTTTTCGGCAACAACGTATGTCAAAATCCTATAAGCATCCTGTGCATCTACAACACCATCTGGTTCGCCTGCGTTTCCAGTTACATCTGCTGCAAGCCAACCGGCCATAGGGACAAGGGAAAAGTCTGTATAGGCGCTTCCACCAGCAATGTCATACGTAACTTGAGCATCAACTACATTTATACGCCCGTTGCAATTGACATCCATACGGTTAAAGCTTTCACATTCTTCTACGCTATATACTATAAAATCGCTAATAGAAAGTGAGCTCACCTTTGACTGTGGAATAAGAAACACGTATTTTCCGTCTTGTTCATACATCTTTTCACCAGATAAATACACGGCTCCTGTTTCATCTTCTGCTGGCGTGTATGTAACTAGATAATACCCAGATGAATACTCATATTCCCCAACAGTAAAGCTGCCTTCTCCAACCGCCTTATTTGTTAACAATTTCAAAGCTGCTGCAATGTTTAGAATTCCGTGTCCGTATTGCCCTTCACGCCCACTTGTAACAGTAAGCTCATCTGCACTGTTGTAAATTAACTCTTTTGCTTCATCTACGCTAAGTTCTGGGTCTGCCGCCCAAAGAAGAGCCATCGCGCCTGCAACTATAGGAGATGCCATTGAAGTGCCGGTCTTAAACACATAAGAGCTAGTGCTTGTTGAAGATGTTGAATAAATGCTTTCACCTGGTGCGCAAATATCTTTATATTCGTTGTAGTCACACCATGTTGATGCACTTGTCCCATTAGTAGAAAGCGAAGTTACAGAAATGCAGTCTTCGTAGTCGCCTGGCCACATTTTCTCTGTTTTAGGAGTGCCATTATCTCCGTTGCCTCCAGAACAAACAGTCACAATGTTTTTTTCTTTTGCTTCTGTGATGTAATTTTGCACCGCGTAGTCATTTGTGTCGAGCGATGTTACATAGCCACCAAGCGACATATTTACTACATGAATATTGAGTTCATCTGCATATTTTAGTAAGTATTCATATGCTTTAACCAACGTGGATGAATAGCATTTTTTTCCAGTTTCTTCAAACACGCAGATTGGTAAAATTTTTGCGTTATAGCTAGTACCTGCGGTTCCTATTCCATTATTCGCTTCCGCAGCCACAATGCCTGCCACATGAGTACCATGCCCATTGTAATCCTTTGTAAGCGCCGAATCTGTATAGCTATTCCAAGCGTACTCTTGCCAAATTTGATTTTTCAAGTCTGCATGATTAAGCTCACACCCGGTATCTAGAACAGCAACTGTTACAGTATTGTTCGTGCGAACAATTTCCCATGCATCAAATGCATGAACGGCCTTTAGATGCCAAGCGTTAGCGCTAGATGAAGCTGTTGTTTTTGTAAGAGCAGGGTCGTTTGGTATTGATTCAGATGTGTAGCTTGATTCGGTTTTTATAGCGCTTGCGTCTTCAGTGTTGGAGCCGCTTGCAT
>CAZRFO010000171.1:0-3729 GCA_964599515.1 uncultured Eggerthellaceae bacterium
TGCTCAAACGCCTCAGGTGTTTCGTTCTGGAATTTATAGACGCGCACATGCATCGGCGCTTCGCGATGGCTTCTTTGGCACAGACGACTCTTCGCTTATTGAGCGCTTAGGCGGTCATATTCTTGTTGTGGAAGGAAGCAGGGACAACATTAAGCTAACAGTTCCTGAAGATTATCAATTAGTAAATGCGGCGCTTGCTCAAAATTTTAATCTAAACATAAATTTGGAGCAGTAAATGAGTTTTGATGTGCAAAATTTAAGAATTGGTCAAGGTTTTGACGTTCATGCTTTAGTTGAAGGACGAAAGCTCATCATAGGTGGAGTTGATATTCCACATACTTTAGGGCTTGATGGGCATTCGGATGCAGATGTATTAACTCACGCAATTGCTGATGCGCTTTTAGGTGCCACGTGCGCCGGAGACATTGGAAAGCTTTTCCCAGATACAGACCCAAAATACAAAGGTGCAAATTCGCTTCTTTTACTAGCAGAAGTTGGCAATTTGATTCGCACGCAAGGTTTTGAAATCATCAGTATAGATTCAGTGATTTCTGCACAGGCCCCAAAGCTTTCTCCTTACAGAGATGAAATGCGTAAAAACATTGCAAATGCCCTCAATGTTTCCATAGATAGAGTTGGAGTTAAAGCTACAACAACAGAACATCTTGGGTTTGAAGGAAGGGAAGAAGGAATTTCTGCTAGTGCAGTTTGCTTGGTTTATCGATGTTGCAACGATACAGAAAATGAATAACAGTGAATTTATCTTTTCTACACTAAAACTTGCCGTGTGCAAGTAAGAAATAAATTCAAAAAACTTTTAACTACCAGGCAAAATTCTAATTCGAAAGAGGACATCATGATTAAACTCTACAATACACAAACCAGAAAAAAAGAAGACCTTGTTCCATTGCATGATGGCAAAATTGGAATGTATGTTTGTGGACCAACCGTCTATAACAGAATACACATTGGAAACGCCCGCACATTTATTTCATTTGATATTATTCGCCGTTATCTAATGTGGCGAGGCTTTGATGTGACTTTTGTTCAAAACGTCACAGATGTTGATGACAAGATCATAAAACGTGCAAATGAAGAGGGTGTAAGCCCAGCTGAACTAGCAGCAAATTACACTCAAGCATTCATTGAAGACATGCATGCTGTAAACGTTTTAGATCCAACAATTCGTCCTAAAGCTACGCAAGAAATTAATGCAATGATTGCTTTAGTTAGCGAGCTCATTGAAAAAGACCACGCATATGAGGTTGAAGGCGATGTCTATTTTTCTGTTAGATCTTATCCTGCGTATGGAGAACTTTCTGGCAGAAACATTGATGAGATGGAAGGCGGCCACCGTGAACTTCGCGCAGATGGCCAAGGCTTGGAAGACCGCAAACGTGACCCACTAGATTTTGCTCTTTGGAAGGCAGCTAAACCAGGAGAGCCTTCATGGGATTCGCCTTGGGGCAAAGGAAGACCTGGTTGGCATATTGAATGCTCTGCAATGTCTAGAAAGTATTTGGGGCTCCCATTTGACATCCATGGTGGTGGAGCGGATTTAATTTTCCCACACCATGAAAACGAACGCGCTCAATCAGAAGCTGCAAGTGGCTGCACTTTTGCAAATTCATGGATGCATTCTGGCATGTTGCAAATAGCAAACCCTGAAACAGGCGAAGCCGAGAAAATGAGCAAGTCTTTAAACAACTTCTTGCTTTTACATGAAGCGCTTGAAATTGTTAGACCGGAGTCTCTTCGTATGCTAATGCTTCAAACGCACTATCGTTCTCCTCTTGTGTTTGGCGACCAACGTTTAAGTGAAGCTGACGCAGCGCTAACTCGTATTGAAAACACACTCAAAAACATGCAGTGGTTGCTTGAAAACGCCAGCGAAAATGCTGCAAATATTGATGTGCATGCAATGCAAGAAGCCTGCAATAAAGTAAAAAGTGAATTCATTGAAGCAATGGATGATGATTTTAACGCTCCTGCGGCACTGGGTTGTATATTCACGTTTATCAATGAAGTTAATGCTGCTGTGGCGGCAGGAGAAATCAATCCTTCACAAGTTGCTTATTTAGAAGAGGCAAAAGATTTACTTGTAGAACTCATGGGCGTGTTTGGTATTGATTTAAATACGCAAGACTCTAGTCAAAATGAATATCCAGATGCTGTGTTGGATTTAGCTAAAGAACTTTGCGACTACGCAGGATCAGACAAAAATGCTGCGATAGAAGCTCTTTTGCAGGCTCGCACAGAAGCTAGGGCACAAAAGAACTGGGCATTGGCAGACAATGTACGAGGCGGCTTACAAGAACTTGGCTTTACGATTGAAGACACTGCTCAAGGTGCACGTGTTAGCTACAAGGCTTAAGTAGGTAGTTGTGGAATTACTTGCCCCAGCAGGAGGTTTTTCTCAGCTAAAGGCCGCAATAGATTTTGGCGCAGATGCCGTATATCTTGCGGCTGATAAATTTGGAATGCGAGCACGTGCTACAAATTTCTGTCTTGAAGACATAGCGCGTGCTGTATCTATTGCACACGAACGTGGCGTAAAAGTATATGTGACCTGCAATATTGTAATGACTGATGACGATATTGCGCAGTTGCCTCAATACTTTGAAACTCTTGATGGCGCACTTGTTGATGGCTTGATTATTTCTGATTTGGGCGCTCTTTCTCTTGCTAAAAAATATGCTCCACATTGCGAGTACCACGTAAGCACGCAAGCTTCTGTAACTAATGCGGAAGCAGCTCTTGTATGGTATGAGCTAGGAGCTAGAAGAGTTGTTTGCGCTAGAGAGATGAGCTTAGAGCAAATTGCTGCTTTTAAAGCTAAATTACCAAAAGACATGCTTGTAGAAGTGTTTGTTCACGGTTCAATGTGTATGGCGGTATCTGGCAGATGCCTTATAAGCTCATATCTTACTGGAAGAAGCGGCAACAGAGGGCACTGCACTCAGCCTTGCAGATGGATGTATGCATTAGAAGAAGAAAAACGCCCGGGGCAGTTTTTTCCAATTGAAGAAGACGAACGCGGCACATTCATCATGAATGCTCAAGACCTAAACATGCTGGATCACATAGCAGACTTAAAGGCCGCAGGCGTTGATTCTATAAAAATTGAGGGCAGAAATAAAAAAGCATTTTATGTTGCTACGGTTGTAAATGCCTATAGACAAGTTTTAGACGGGAAAGACTCGCAGCTTTTTCAAGAAGAGTTGCTAAGTGTATCGCACAGGCCATATTCAACTGGTTTTTATTATGGTCCTGCGCATCAAACTACAGCAATGGATGGGTATGAACAAAGTACTTTACATGTTGCAAGCGTAGTTAAATGTGAACAAACCACTAAAGACAAGTGGGATATAGAACTTGAGTGCCACAATAGGTTCGAAATAAATAAGCCGCTAGAAGCAATCATTGCACATGCTGATCCTCTTCACTTTTCAATTGATACTCTATATTGGCTAAAGAAAAGCGAAGACGGAAATATATTTCCAGTTGAAGTTGACGTTGCTAATAGAGCAATGGAGCGTTACTCGTTTCAGTTCTCACAAGAAATCCCAGAGGGAAGTTTCATTCGTGTCAGAGAAAATAAAGTGACATCTAGGTATCTTTAATTGAACTTTTCATATATTTCTTTTTCATACGTTCGGTTAAACAAAGTATCTTATATTTTCGCTACCAAACATTTCACTACTATTTCATTTCGGGCATATTTGTGAG
>CAZRFO010000172.1:0-3717 GCA_964599515.1 uncultured Eggerthellaceae bacterium
AAAAAAGCAGTGTTCAAAATTAAACTTGCATCTTTGGAGTAGCGCAGCGCCAAAATTTCTTTCTAGCGCGGTGTCAAATTCCGCATTTCGTGCAAAATCGCCCTATAAAAATTCCGCATTTCGTGATTGGTCTATTTTGTCACCTTCGCGTGACCAAAGAAATGACCAAAGAAATGAACGAAGAAATGACCAAAGAAATGAATGAAGAAATTTCTTTAAATATGTAAAAACTCAAGGTCAAACGTGAGCAATGGAAAATTGTCAACATTTCTTCGTTCATTTTCTGCTATCATGACCAAAGAAATGACCAAAGAAATGAGCGGAGAAAAACAATATGGCAATTCCAACAAATGTCGAAACGCTTCTTTCCGGAAACGTTGTTGAAACCGAGCGCATAGAATTCAAAAAAACGTGGGATCCTGAATCTTCGCTTAAAACCATTTGCGCATTCGCAAATGACCTTGACAACTGGGGTGGTGGCTACATTGTTGTTGGCATTGATGACAATATAAACAGCGCAGAACGGATTGTTGGCGTTCCAAGCGCAAGCGTTGACAAATGGCTTAAGGATATCTTGAACAAGTGCAAGCTCATTCAACCGGCTTACATGCCAATAACAGAAGTTTGCACGTACAACAATAAAACCCTTATTGTCATTTGGGCGCCGGGAGGAAGCCAAAGGCCATATTCATCTCCAAAAAGTATGACTAAAAATAGCGACCGTATTTATTGGATACGGAAAATGTCGTCTACCATTTCTCCTTCAGAAGAAGAAAAGCGCGATTTGTATAACTTGGCAAATAACGTTCCGTTTGATGACCGCATTAACCACGAAGCAAACATTGAGGATTTGAATCCGGTGCTGGTTAAATCGTACCTAAAAGAGATTGGCAGCACGCTTTATTCCGAATTCGATAGCCTTCCCTTTGAAACGGTTTGTAGAAACATTGGTATTGTTGATGGTCCTGCAGAATACACAAAGCCAAAAAACGTAGGCCTTATGTTTTTCAACATGAATCCAAAAAAGTTTTTTCCGTATGCCCAGATTGATATTGTGGAGCTTCCCGAAGGCGAAGGTGGCAACATCATTAAAGAAAGAACTTTTACTGGTCCTTTAAATTTGCAGTTGCAAGAGGCAATGCTTTATCTTAGCAACAATGTGATTGAAGAATATGTTATTAAAGTTCCTGATCAGGTGGAGGCAATACGGTTTAAGAATTATCCTTATGCGGCGCTGGAAGAGGCGCTTGCGAATGCTGTGTACCACAAGGGATACGATTCGCGCGAGCCAATAGAGGTGCGGGTTTTGCCTGATAGGATAGAAGTTCTTAGCCACCCTGGTGCCGATAGGTCTATAACTATAGAAGGCTTGCGCGCTTTTCGAGCTGTGTGCAGGCGTTACAGAAACCGTCGCATTGGTGAATTCTTAAAAGAGCTTCATCTTACCGAGGGAAGAAACACCGGCATTCATAAGATTTTGCGTTCTTTGCGAGAAAACGGTTCGCCCGAGCCCGTTTTTGAGACTGATGAAAACAGGCTCTATTTCCTTGTTACTATTTTTAGTCATAAGGGAATAGGTGAAGAAGTAGGCGAAAGCGCTGGGGTTGGTGAATGCGCCGGAGCAGGTTTGGCGTTGGTATCAGGCAACTCTGCATCAGGCAAAAATACCGTGGCAGGGAAAAATATGGAGGAATCTGGCGCGTACGCAACGGGCAAAGCTGAAGCGGCGAGCAAGACTGTGGCAAGCAATGAACAACGCGCGAACAACACAACGCTTTCCGAGCGACAGCAACTTCTGCTTGCGTTTTTTAACGACAATCCAACTGGAACAGTTAAAGATGCAAGTGAAGCGCTTGGCGTTTCAGAATCTACTCTCAGGCGGGAAATTGCTTTCCTTAAAGGGGAAGGGCTGCTAACGCACGAAGGTTCCACAAAGGCAGGAAGATGGGTCTCGCGCCGTGCCATTCGTGTGTAATTTGCTGCTAAAGTAGCGGGTGTCAATATCCGGTTTTATGCAAAAAAGTGACTACGAAACGTGACAAGAGCAAAATTTTTTGCTAGTTCCATTCAAATTTCCGCATTTCGTGCAAAATCGCACTCTAAAACCTTGGAAAACGCACAAAAATGGATCATAATTACCCTGGAAAACGCACAACCGTAATTGTGTGCAATGGAATTGTGCTGTTTACATTCGTAGAAACATAAACGTAAGCGCAAATATAAGAACTTGCAATGGTAAGGGCTCACGCTATGTTAAAAAGAAAAATTGAAAAAGACATTTTTCATTGGATTAATACAAGCGACAAAGCTTTGCTTATATATGGTGTTCGTCAGGCGGGAAAAACCTTTATTATTCGTAAATGCTTAGAGGAAGCTGGTTGCGATTATGTTGAGTTCAACTTAATCAGACAGCCTGAAATGGTTGAAATCCTTGCTTCTTCAACAGACCATAACGACTTACTTATGAAGTTATCTTTGTTTAGCAAAAAGAAAATAACACCAGGTAAGACCATTATTTTCTTTGATGAAATTCAAAAATACAAAGAAATTGTTACAAAGATAAAGTTTCTTGTTGACGATAAACGTTTTCGCTATATTCTTTCGGGTTCACTTTTGGGCGTGGAGATTACAAACTTAAAATCGGCTCCTGTGGGGTATTTGCAAATGCATGTTATGTACCCGCTTGACTTCCAGGAATTCTTGCAAGTATTCAATGTAAGCGAAGAAGTGCTCAATAGTATTAAAAGTGCGTTTGTTTCCAAAACACCTGTTGATGATATAGTTCATAACAAACTAATAGAAATTTTTAACTTGTATCTTATTATTGGTGGCATGCCTGCAGCGGTAGAGATGTATCGCACCACAAGCAATATTGATGATGTGATGACTGAACATAAATCAATCATTGAACTATACAAGTTAGATTTCACACAATATGAAGAAGAAAACCGCAAGCTGCTTTTAACGCATATTTTCGAACTAATTCCAGCTCAATTGAACGAAAAGAACAAGCGGTTTACCATAGCAGATATCAACAAAAATCTTCGTTACGATAGGGTGGAGGATAGTTTTACGTGGCTGTTAAAGGCGGGGGTTTCCCTTGCTGCTTTTAATTCAACAGAGCCAACTGTGCCCTTAATGTTAAATGAGAAGAGCAGCTTGTTTAAAATGTTTTTATCGGACGTTGGTCTTTTGACCACCATTTATGGAAAATCTTGCAAATTGAAAATTGTAAGCAAGGAAGCGGACATTAATAAAGGTGCGGTATACGAAAATGCCGTGGCACAAGAACTTCATGCTCATGGGTATCCTTTGTATTATTACAACAGCAAGAAAAAAGGGGAACTTGATTTTGTTATTGAGCACCAAGGGCACGTTCTTCCTATAGAAGTTAAAAGTGGTAAAGATTACGAAAAACACTCTGCACTCAATAATGTACTAGCTGTTCAGGAATACGAAATTGAAGAGGCGATTGTTTTTACGAACGATAATGTAAAAACTAAAGGAAAGATTACGTATCTTCCGATATATATGGTTATGTTTCTGCAAAAAGATGCAGAAGAATTTGCAGACATATCGCTTGAGAAGTATCAGTTTTAAAGGCGCGCCCTGCTGCTGTGCTGTAACGCTGCAGTGCAAAAATTTCCAACGCGCCGCAGCGCGTGTCAAATTTCTGCATTTCGTGCAAAATCGCCCTATAAAAATTCTGCATTTCGT
>CAZRFO010000173.1:0-3673 GCA_964599515.1 uncultured Eggerthellaceae bacterium
CAAAAACAGCGATAGGTGTTTGCCAGCGGCGACGGCTTTAGGCGGAAAGAAAAGAGTTCTGCTGTAGCCTCTAGCTAAAATTTGAGAGGTCAGATATGCGCATAAGGATATTTCAAATAGTGCAGCGAGCCCAACCGGGTGATAGGGTAAGCCGCGCTTACGACATATTCTTAGTTATCATTTCTTTTGTAAGCATTATCCCAATGTTTTTCCATATAGACCAGCTATCTGCAGGCAGCAAGGCATTTATTAATGTCTTAGAGCTTGTTGCGGTATATATTTTGGCATTTGACTATCTATTGCGTTGGATTACTCATGACCTTAGAGAAGGAAAGCCTCTCAATTGGAAATCTTTTGTGCGCTATCCTTTTACCCTAACGGCAATTATTGACTTGCTTGCCATCTTGCCGTCCTTAAATGTGTTACCAGCTAGTTTCATGTTTTTGCGCGTGCTGCGCGTTTTCCGCATCTTCCGATATTCGCGCCATCTTTCCATTATTGCGAATGTGTTTTTTCAAGAACGAAAAACACTAAGCCTTATTTTAATCATAGCTGTTGTATACATCTTTGTTACATCGCTTATTGTGTTTTCACTTGAAGGCGAAACTTTTGACAGCTTCATTGAAGCGCTTTATTGGGGAACCGTTACACTCACGACAATCGGGTTTGGGGACATTTATCCTTTAACGGAAGCCGGACGCATAATAACAAGCATCTCTTCGCTGTTTGGTGTGTTTATACTCGCGTTGCCTGCTGGCATTATGACTGGCAGTTTTTTGCAACAAATGCAACAGCGCCAAGAGGCTGGCGAAAAATATTTTTCCGGAACTTTTGTAGGCGACTTTAACTGGAAAAACGTACTGCTTTCGCCCATAAAAACAAACAAATTTTTTGCCGAAAACCCAAAAGCTCGCGTATATCTTTTAACCATTATTGCAGGTGCAGCGTTTGATATCTTGCTGTATTTTGTATCTGTACCATGTTTAGGTCTGCCTGTTTGGCTAGATACAGCAGGTACAGCCATTGTAGCTTGCGCCATAGACCCAGCTGCGGGTATTATCACCGGCTACGTGAACAACCTGTTTTTAGCAATATACACTGGCAATGCCGGCAATTTATTGTACCTTGCACAAAGCGCTGTTGTGGCTTTAGCATACGGCATTTTGCTTTCTCATAACAACAAGAAAAAGCTCACACGCAAGCGCGTAGCAAAAGCGCTACTAATTGTAATAGGCGTACAAACTGTTATTTCTTTTGGGCTCTTTTTATTCTTGCAAAAAGAGGTCATGGATACAGCAACGATGCAAGGCTACTGCGATTTACTAGCCAGCTTTGGCTTGCCTCATTACATTGCAGTGTTCGCTTCGATTTTGATTGACCGCATTTTAGATTCCTTCGCAGTGCTTTTTGTAGTAGTTGCCGTTGGCGGCATTCTGAAAAACCCAAAGTTCAACCCAAGGCTCTGGCTTGAGCGACACGGGGATACATTCGAAGAAGATTTTTCACCTTACGAATGCGCAGGCAAAAAGGACACAGCAATTGAGAACACCTGCGATGTCTTACCAGTTAATGACGTCAACGACGCCACGTCCGTTGATGCCACAAGTGACGCCGGCGATGCCGCATCCCTTGATGCCGCAGACGCGTCTTTGAAGGCGAAAATTGAAAAAGACGCGTGCATGCTAGAGACGCTTGCGAAAAATTGTACAAACGCAGATGAAGCACAGCGCTACCTAGACGGCGCACACGCCCTACGCATTTTACAAAATGGCGAAGTTGACAACGAACAAGAATACGCCCGTCTTTTTGATGCCATAACCTTTGGCAAAATCTCTCCACGTGAATAGAACGCTGAGCCCGCATCTAGCTGAATAACGCCCAACAGCCAAGGAAGATAGCCGTGTTCGGCGCAACAAAATAAGATATCCATAGGCTGGGGGTGGCGGAGCCGTCATGCGCGAGTTCCGCACGAAGTGTTTTTTGTGATATAAATGCGAAGCATCACAAAAAACACGAAGCCCAGGACTGTCTGAGCGACTGAGCCCGCCACCCCAGCCAAAAGTTTGATTAGAAAATGAACACTAATCTAGTCGATGTTCACAGACATTACGTTTAGGAATTTTTCTTATGGTATGCAATCCAATAGATGCAGCCAACAATGATTGCGCCGCCAACAATGTTGCCAAGAGTTGCAGCACTTATGTTGTAGAACACGCCAGCAGCATTTAAACATTCAGCTGCGTTTGCAACATCTGCGCCAAAGCCTGCAGAATAAGCCACAAGCCCCATAGGCAAGAAGAACATATTTGCAACGCAGTGCTCAAACCCACATGCTACAAAAGCCATAACTGGGAAAATGCTAGTGAAAATTTTGTCTACTACGCTTTTTCCTGCAAACCCCATCCATACCGCTAAGCACACTAGCAAGTTGCATAGCACACCACGGAAGAAAATAGTAACCCAGGGCAGGTTTATCTTTGAAGTTGCAACGCTCACCATTGCCTTGCCAACATTTTCTGAATTCATCCCAGCGGAATTGCACATGAAAACAATTGCTACCAAAATAAGCGAACCAACAAAGTTGCCTACCCACACAATTGCCCAGTTTTTAAACAGCGCACCCCACGATATTTTTCCTGATAGACGCGCCATAATCATAAGATTATTGCCAGTGAATAGCTCAGAGCCAGCAACAATAACGCAAATTAGGCCAACAGAAAAACAAAGCCCACCTAGCACCTGTGACGCCGCAAAAGGCAGCGACGAATCAGATTTCACAAACAGCATGAACAAAGCGCCAAGGCCAATTTGTATACCTGCCATCAAAGAAAGTGCAAAACAACGGGTAACATCTAAGTTGGTTTTGTTAACGCCAATGGTTTCTGCTTTTGCCTCTTGCGAAGCAGCGCTCAAACAATTTGGGTCCGGGATAATAAGCTCTGGTTTTTTTGCATCCATTGCGGTTTTCCTTTCTCTAGCCTTGCTATGTGTTTGACTTATTAAGTCGTTTTACTTGGAAATCTGAAGAACCGAGTTCGCTTCCATCGGAATCATTTACAGTGATGCTTACTGTAAAAATGCGTGTATTTTCATTGTAGCTTTTAAGCTCTACGTTAGCTGTTATGCCATGTGGGTATGCGTTTTTTGAAAGCAGTTTGTTGTCTTTCAAAAGAACTTGCCCGTTTTCGTCTACAGAAAATGCTGACCCAGCTCCATAAGTCTGGCTAAAAAACGTGATGGTTGAACCATTTACTTCTGTAGTCCCAGCGTAGCGGAGTTCATCGCTTACCGTTGTGCGCAGCGTAGTAAGTAGCACCTGTGCTTCAGAGTGTGTAACCTCGCGACTATAAGCTTTTGTTGCAAGCTGCACGCCTACTGCCATGAGCGCACTTACCAGCAAAAGTACCAAAACCGCGCACAGCATTTCTACAAGAGTAAAACCAGAGTTTCTATGGGGCGCGTGGGAGCCAGTTTTGTCAAGAACGCAAATTGCTCGCGCAGACTGGCGGGAATCACTAACACAGGCTACAGAAGAAATCGGAGCGAAGCCGTGTGATTTGATATGTAGCGCGCGACTAGTCATTGGTTTCCTCGTAGTAGCTGTAGTAGCCAGTTTCGTCTGTATACTTGTTAGCGTTAGTAGTTGCAATAACTTTTTTGTTGCTAGTATCTG
>CAZRFO010000174.1:0-3667 GCA_964599515.1 uncultured Eggerthellaceae bacterium
ATTGGTAGGGCCAATAGATAATGAACCAAACACTGTTGCCAAACTTGTATGGTGATGAACAATGGGTTGCTAGAGGGCAAGAGGTTGACATCATAGTTTCAAAGCTGCCTGACACTGATCCAACGCCTGGTACTGATGACTCTGGCGGCGCTGATGACAAAGGTGACAAAGGTGGCACTGGTAGCCAAGACGACCAAGACAATGCGGGCGACAAAGGCAACAAAGGCGGCACCAGCGACGGAACTGATGGCGCGACTGCTGGCAAAACAATAGCAAATACTGGCGATAACGGCTGCTCTGTTGCATATGTCACTTCAAGCATTGTACTTGCTGCGTTGCTAGTGTTTCTATTTGCTAAAATCAGCGCAAAGAAACGACAAAAAAAGTACAATAACTAGTTGCAACTACATTATTGATAAACCTGTGAGATACAAAAAATGAATTCAGAGAAAATACAGAACGCTTGCGTGCTTACTGTTGCTCGTGTAGCGTTGTCAGTTGTTTTGACGTGCGCTTTGACAGCAACTGGCTTGCCTGCGACAAGCGCGTGGGCGGATTCCGCTACGGGTGCTGATGCTGTTAATGCGTCGGTGGATAACAAGGCGACGGCTGACACTTCTGCAACCGGTGCTTCGCCTTGTGTATTAAGTGACGAAGCACGTGCGCAATACGAAGCAGATGGCACGCTAGAAGAACGCATCGCTTACATGGAGTGGCTGCAAAGTGGAAGCACAAGCAGCGGGCTTATTGCTGCGGCCAAGCAGCGCGCGGGTGAAGCTGGCACTGCTGGCGAAGCTGGCGACACTGACGGTACTGACGATGCGGACGTCACAAACGACGCAAACAACGCAATCAGCCTGTCCACAGCAGAAACCAACGTACCAACCGACAAGCCAAGCGGCATGGGAACCACTGGCAACGCTTACATCTTGAGTGTTGCGGTTGAATTCCCAGCCGAAGGCGATGAAGCAGCTTACACTTTTGACAACGCGCAGGTGCAAGCGCAAAACATGACAGCCGCTATTCAGGGAAATACTGGCTTCAATAAGCCGTACGAAAACCTATGCGCTTACTATCAGCGTTCTTCATACGGCAAGCTTACTATTGGCAACCGTGGTATAACATATGTTGTTCAGGCACAACATTCGCGTGATTTTTACACCGCAGGACGCGATTTGCTGTTCTATGAAATTGCCACAACACTTGACGAACAATACAATGTTGACTTTACACAATACGACGGCAACAACGATGGCTACGTAGATGGAATGTACATTGTTTTTGCGGGTCAAGATACAGGTTGGGGGAGTACCTGGTGGCCAAGCCAATATGCCATGAATGGTGGCTCCCGCACTTATGACGGCATGCAATTGCGCAATACAGTGCTAATTGACGCAATGGGTAGCGAAGATAAAGTGTCTACACTCATTCACGAAACAGGGCATGTGCTGGGGTTGGAAGATTATTACAGCTACGAAAATAGAACCAGTGGCCTTAACACGGTAGATATGATGAACAACAGCGCGGGCGACCACAACGCTTTCTCAAAGTGGCTGTTGGGCTGGATTGATGATAGCCAAATCACGCGCGTTGCGGTTACGGAAAACGGCATAAAGGTGCGCCGTGGCACTGGCAATGTGCAAACGTTTGAAAAAAGCACCACGCAAGACATTAGTGCCTTCACCAGCAATACCTTAACAGAAGGCGGAAACTTTATTGCGGTTTCAAACGATGAGTCAATTTTGAGCGGCCCTTTGTTTTCATCGTTTTACCTGCTGCAATATGACCAGGTTGCGGGCAATCAAGACTATTACTTCTATGGCAAAAAACTTGTACCAGGCTTGCGCGTGTACCGTGTGCAAGCGGGGCTTGACATTACTGGGTATCATTTTGCCAAATCAAACGGCTATGCTACGGCTCAGCATGACTTGCTAATAGAATCTGTACGTCCTTCCGATGGTGAAGCAGCGTATGAACTTGGCGATGCGTTTCATACTGGGGCGGAAATAGGAACATACACTACGCCATCTACTAATTTCCACGAAGACTATTCTGGCTACACTGGTATTCACGTTAAAGTGGCCTCTGCAGACAATGCAGAAAGCGGAAGCGTGACATTTACACGCGATGAGCAGCCGCCCGAGGTGCCATTTACAATAACGCCAACGTCTAGCGCTGGCATTTTAGATAACGATGTGTGCGAATTTACGCTTTCGAAGACGGTGGATCAATCGCTTGGCATAACGGGCGTTCAGTTGATTGTAGATGGGCAAACATATTACCCTTACGCTCATTTGACTGGTTGTACCTTGCGTGTATCGTTCAATCTGCCAGAGGGAACTATCAAGCAAAATTCCACATGTGAAATGGTGTTTCCCGAAGGAATGTTTACCACTTTTGGCGCCTCATTGCCCGAAGTGCGTGTTTCACTTTCACCGCGTGTGCCGCTTGCGGAAACAAACGAACATGGCACATATGAGAACAGCACGTATAGTTCATATGGAACTTCAAGTTTACTATCCAACGTTGTAAGCGTTGGCGGCAAGAAAATTGCTGTGCAAGCACAGCCTGCGGGAATGACAGACTTTTCGCTAAGACTGCTTACGTTTTCCGAAGATGGTTCAAGTGTTGAAACTTGTGCAGTAGATGGTGTGAAAATAGAAAACGCTGGGCTTTATTATGTACAGGCGTTTGCAACAAATGACGGCAATGTGATTGCGCATGTTTACGGCTACACGCTTGGCCAAAGCAAAAAGCTCGAAATGCTGTATTGGATTGATTCAACAACTGGCGAAGTCACAAAGTCGCGCGACTTAAACTCCTTGAATATGTCAAACGCGCCTATTGTTATGCCGCTTGGAAATGGTGCTGCAGTAACAGCAAACACCACAACTGTTGGTGATGGCAAACTGGTAATTTGGGCGCGTTCTGCAAACGAATACGCCGATATTTATGTGACTATGTATGCTACGAATTTTTATGCTTCTGGCGATGGGCGTGTGGTAACCGCTAATTACAACGCGGATTCCCCAGGTCAGGTAGGTATTTATTCCGCAGACCAAATAAAGCAAATTTCTGTTGGTGCAGCATATGAAGATGTAGTTCCAGACATTTCACTGGAAGTTCCTACAAGCGACTCTATAGAAGATGTAAAAGTGAATGGCAGCTACGTTTATGTACTTACTCGCACTACTACAAATGGCGCATCTACGCTTGCGGTTCATACCTTTGATTTGGACGGCACGCTGCAAGATACTGTAACTATTAAGGGCAGCAGCGCAACGGGTGAAACTAAGTCTTCGCTGGTCTTTGGTGAAAATGGCGCGTTTACAATTACTACTTCTAGTGTTTCTACAAGCGTACTCTCTTCTAACGCGAAAGAAATTGCGGTTGTGGCATCAGATGGAACATTTGCTGGATATTGTTCTTCCACGCGTGGTGACCAGGTGTTTTTCGCGGATGAAAGCCTTTATGTGTTAAGCCAAAATGTAGACAGCGCCAGCAATACTGGTTTGGTGAATTGGCGGCGCACTGCAGCTGTTGATTCTGAGCAAGTAGATCCGCTGCCACCAGATGGAGGGGCGGATGGCTCTGGTGATGACAGCGGTGAAGGCACAGGCGGTGACGCGAATAACGGGTATATGCCGCAAGCTGGTGACTCTACTGG
>CAZRFO010000175.1:0-3658 GCA_964599515.1 uncultured Eggerthellaceae bacterium
CTGTTTCACGCGCATATTGCTTGAAGCACACCAGCGCGGAATCAGCCTAGCTACAAAAAATGCGCCGCATCGGCGCACTTGCAATCAAATGGCGGAGAGATGGGGATTCGAACCCCAGGTACGCTTTTGGCGCACACACGATTTCCAATCGTGCTCCTTCGGCCAGCTCGGACATCTCTCCGTTTCGCCAAATATAACGTAGTGCTATTGGCACTACAGCAATGTGAAAGTATAACTTAGATTGTTCGAGGTCGCAAACAGTAATTTTGCGACCTCGATAATTTTCCGTACACGGAAAGCACGCGTTGATTACCCCGAGTTATATTTGCAAAAAGCGCACCGTCTTTACGCGTTCAAATTTGCAGATGTTCTCTAATTTGAGCTTTCTGCGTTTGCTTCTTCGCCACTGTCAGTGCTTTCGCCACTTTCTGCTTCGCTGCCAGTATCTTCAGATTCTTCAACATTTACATCAGCGCTTGTGTCATCGCTTGTTGTAGTGCTGTCATCTGTTGAAGTTTCATCTTCAGCAGTTACGTAGTCCTCAATGTTGATATTGTAAGAAACATCGCTTGGCATATCATTAATTACAATATCTGCATCTTCTTTTGCCTGCTCTAACCATTCAGAATAAAGCGTAGAAGTTGCATTGGATTCTGCGTAAGTAGTGAACTGCTCCACGAATTCTTCTGGAAGTTGATCAAGACTTGTTAGCTCATCTGGCTTGTTGAAAACGTCTGTACAAAGAATGATGTGATAACCATATGTGCTTTCAACAACTCCGCTCATTTCATCTTTATCAAGTTCATCAAGAGCGTTTTGGTATTCATCAACAAATGTATTGATAACGTCCCAACCTACATTGCCACCATCTTCTGCAGATGCGGTATCTGTTGAATATTGCGCTGCAGCATCTTCAAATGTAATTTCTCCATTTTGGATTTGCTCTAGCACTTGTTGTGCTAACGCTTCGTCGTCAGAACTGAACAAAATGTGTGACGATTTCTTTGCTCCGTCGTAGTAATACATGTAAGTTGATGCTATTGAAATAATGTCTTCGTCTGTTACTTCAGCATCTTCGCCAATTTGATTTTTTAATTCTTGGACTTTAAGTGAATATTCAATAGCATCGCGATATTCTTGTTCTGTGTATCCTGCCTGTTCAAGGGCCTCTTCCCAAGCTTCATCGCTATCGTAGTATTCGCGCATTTGGCTTACATAACTATCTATTGTTTCGCTATCAATAGTAATTTCGCGCGATTCGCATTCCGCACGAATAAGTTCCTTCTCTGCAAAATAATCAATTACTTCTTCGCGCAGGCTTTCACATGTGTATCCTGCAGAATCAAGCCATTCAGCCCAGTCTGCGTCTTCTTCTAAACTATAACTGGCACGGAAATTTTCAATGTAATTTGTGATTTCTTCTTCTGAAATTTCGGTCCCATTTACAGTTGCCGCCACTTGTTTTTGCGAACATGCAGACAGACACAATGCCATTGCTGAAGCAAGTGCTGCGGTTACAATGCATGCTAAAACTTTGCTCTTTTTCATCTTGGCCTTTCCTTATTGAGCGTCCCCTGAACAGCTAAACCACAAGTACACTGTAAGTTCACTGCCGCGAACGTGTTTTTACGCATGCACGTTATTTTGCCACAACGTTTAATCTTCACGAAACATTCGCATAATTAAAAGCGTAAACACACAATTCTTTCAAAAGGATAATTTTTATAAGTTTGCGAAGGTGGGCGCGCATTCTGCTCTATATACGTTAAACACTCTAACGGCAGGCGCATGGTACAAAAAAAGACCCATGACGGGTCTTTTTGCTTTCAGTATTTTTTACAGAATTTTTTACGAATTTAGTCTTCAGCAATTTCTGTAATAGCACCCATTGGGCACTCTTCAACACATTCGCCGCAGCCAATGCATTTGTCTTCGTTTACTACATCAGCGGTGCCGCCAACAATTTCCAACACGCTTTTTGGGCATCCATCAACACAAATACCGCAGCCAATGCACTCATCTGTTTCAATAATAGGACGTGGCATAAGTGCCTCCTTTTCTCAAAAATATCTCAAAAATCCTCTTAGTCGATACGCTGTGTGCAAAATACCAAACCCAAAATAAAAAATGTTAGGATTTCAATACGCGGCGCAAAATGTGGAGCAGCGGTTGTTTTAGACACGGCCAACTACCAAACCCCGCTAAATTTGTACCGCTTTCTCCAAAACCAAAAATAAATGTTTGCAGGCGAAGGTGCCTACTAGCAAATTCTTGGTGGGTTTTGCCCGCAAAAACTCAAGCTTATCTCTTGGAATTCAAGCTTTTAGACCAGTAGAAACAGTCTCTTAGGAAATGACCTAGCAAACTTATAAAGTGCCTAATGAGGCGCTAACTAGCAAATTCTTGGAAGTTGCTCTCCTACAAGCATGTCTAAAATTCGTGTTGCACCAAAGGCTGTTTTCAGGTACACACGCGGGCCTTGCTCTGCATTCATTTGAGAAACCTCACCAATAATAGCGGCGTTTTCACCATACTTGCTTTCCTTCATGGCAGCAAGTGCAGCTTGCGCCTCTTCAGGAGCCACAACGCAAACCATCTTGCCTTCGTTTGCTACCTGTAGCACATCGTAGCCAAGCATTTCGCATGCGCCACGAACAGCATCCCTAACTGGGATTTCTTCTTCATTTACAGTGATGCTTACCTGTGCTTGCGCCGCAAGTTCATTTAAAGTTGAAGCTAGGCCGCCGCGCGTTGGGTCGCGGAAACACCTTGTGTTTGGTGCCGCTTCCAACACATTGGCAATAAGACCGTTTAATGGTGCGGCGTCGCTTTCAATGTCTGCAAAAAATCCAAGATTTTCGCGCTGGCTCATAATGCAAATGCCGTGGTCTCCAAGTGTGCCGCTCACCAGCACTTTATCGCCCGGTTTGCAGTACTGCCCGCCCAAATTAACGCCGGCTGGAATAACGCCAACACCACTTGTGTTAATGAAGACGCCGTCTCCGTGGCCCTTGTTTACGACTTTTGTGTCGCCCGTAACTATGTGCACACCGGCTTCTTTTGCAACTTGCGCCATAGAAGCACAAATTCGCTTTAGGTCTGCAATTGGATAGCCCTCTTCAAGTATGAAGCCACAACTAAGATAGAGCGGTTTTGCGCCACTTGTTGCTACATCGTTTACTGTGCCGCAAACAGCCAAATGCCCAATGTCTCCACCAGGGAAAAAGTGTGGCGTCACTACGAAGCTGTCGGTCGAAAAAGCAAGACGCTGCCCATCTTGCACACTAGGCAGCGGAAGCGATGCAGCGTCGTTTCCTTGTAGCAATTCTTCGCCAGCATATGCTTCAAAAAACACCTCATCTATGATGCGCTTCATCATAGAGCCGCCACTTCCATGGCCCAACATCACTTGTGTATCCACAATATCACCTGCTAATTTATAACTTTACTTGTACGTTGCGTGTACGGCGCATCTCACGTTGCGCGCACAACGTTGGCACATCTGCAACATAGCCCGCGCAGTTGCATGCTCCAACGCGTGCACAGCGCTTTGTTTGTTGCTACATCCCCAAGCGTGCACAGCGCTTTGTCCGTTGCTACATCCCCAAGCGCGTGCGAACGCCTACCAACTCGCGCATCGACGCGCGCACCGCGCTTT
>CAZRFO010000176.1:0-2312 GCA_964599515.1 uncultured Eggerthellaceae bacterium
GCGTTAGCTTTTTTAGCTTCAGTTAGCTTTTTTAGCTTCAGTTAGCTTTTTTAGCATGCGTTGCTTTCAGCAGCACTCAAGTTCTGGTAATCTGCTTAAAGAACGACACTCTTTGTTGCTTGCTCGCAGTGTGCACTATTTTCTCCACTAAGTACAACTTAATGCAACTTTCTGGTGAAAATCAATAGAAAACACTATGGCGAAAGTCATGTAATAATTTAATCGCAGCGCCTCGCGCTTTAAGTGCAGCACCGTCTACATCACTATGGCAATTGATGTGTTTCAAGGAGCGTGAGAAATGCGCTTTCGTCTAACACGGGAACACCTAGAGAATTTGCCTTGTCAAGTTTTGATCCTGCAGCTTCACCTGCTATAACATAGCTGGTCTTCTTTGAAACACTGCCAGAAACTTTTGCACCCATTGCGCGCAACTTATCTCCAGCTTCTTCACGAGTCATTCCGCTTATAACAAGGCTTCCTGTTAGTACAAACGTCAAACCTTCAAGTTCTGTGCTCGCGGCTTGCGCGCTATTAGCATCAGCCGCACTAGACATATTCACGCCGTAGCGTGCCAAACGCTCAATTACATCCACATTTTGCGGAGTTCGTAAAAACATCCAGATTGACTGCGCGATTTTTTCTCCAACGCCTTCTATTGCTGCAAGCTCTTCTTCACTTGCCGCACGCAAGGCTTCCATTGAAGGAAACGCAGCTGCAATTGCTTGTGCTGTAGTTTTTCCAACCATACGAATACCAAGCCCATGAAGAACTGCCCAAAACGGACGTTCTTTGCTAGCCTCAATGTTTGCAACAAGCTTTTCTGCAACTTTTTTGCCAAGGCGGACAGCTTCACCCTTGGTATTTTTCCTGCCCATGTCAAGCAGAGAAAGTTCAATAGAATCAAGCGTGTAATAATCTGCTACATCTGTAAGTCGGCCGCAGGCTAGCAAATGAGACACTATTTCTTCGCCCATGCCATCTATGTCCATAGCGGCTCGGCTTGCCCAATGAACAAGACGTTCTTGCGCCTGAGCTGGGCATTCAATAGAAATGCAGCGAAATGCCACTTCCCCTTCATCCTGAATAACGGGCGCTCCGCACGAAGGACACACACGCGGCATCATCCACACATTAGCATCTTTTGGTCGCAACGAAAGCACAGGGCCTAAAACTTCTGGAATAACGTCCCCCGCTTTACGCACAATTATGGTGTCTCCTATGCGCACATCTTTGCGGTGTACCTCATCTTCATTGTGAAGCGTCGCACGAGAAACGGTAGAGCCAGCCACAACAACAGGGTCAAGCTCTGCCACTGGCGTTAGCACTCCAGTGCGCCCAACTTGCACCGTAATATCTCGCAAAATGGTCGTTTTCTCTTCCGGCGGGAACTTAAAAGCTATAGCCCACCTAGGCGCGCGCGCCGTAAAACCCATTGCCTCTTGCTGATTAAAGTCGTTCACCTTTACAACCACGCCATCAATTTCATACGGAAGGTCTGCCCTATGCTCTAGCGCTTCCGCACAAAAATCGTGCACCTCTTGCGCCTGCGTGCACAACTTAACATCTGGGTTTACATGAAAACCAGCCGCGCGCAACCACTGCAAAAGCTCCCACTGGCTTTGCACATCAAGCGAACGCTGGTCAGCAATTGAATACATAAATGTAGCAAGATCCCTGCTTGCAGTAATACCAGGGTCTTTTTGGCGAAGGCTCCCAGCGGCAGCATTCCTTGGGTTTGAAAATACCTTTGAGCCATCAAGTTCTGCTTGCTCGTTTAGTGCCTCAAAACTCTTTTTGGGCATATAGATTTCGCCCCTGAGTTCAATTGAGCCTTCTTCACGCGTAATCAGTGCAGCCGCATCACTTGCAAGACGCAACGGAACATCCTTTACGCCAAAGATGTTTACAGTTACATCTTCACCTGTTACACCATCGCCCCTGGTAGCAGCGCGAATAAGTGCGCCGTTATCGTATGTAAGCGCAATGGAAGAGCCATCAATTTTGAGCTCGCAACACATTGGAACGAAATGCCCAAATGCTTCTTCCACGCGGGCAATCCACGCATCAAGTTCATCTAGATTCATTGCGTTATCCAACGAATACATGCGTTGTTCATGCGCAACACTGCTGAACTGGTCTGTTACATACCCGCCAACACGCTGCGTTGGGCTTGTTGGGTCTGCAAATTGCGGATATGCTTCTTCTAAATCTTTGAGCTCACGCATCAGAGAGTCATATGCGTAGTCAGAAATTTCTGGAGCGTCTTTTGCGTAGTAAAGGTATGTGTGATGTTCAATTTCTGCGCGAAGTTG
>CAZRFO010000176.1:2412-3641 GCA_964599515.1 uncultured Eggerthellaceae bacterium
GAGCGTCTTTTGCGTAGTAAAGGTATGTGTGATGTTCAATTTCTGCGCGAAGTTGCTTTATGCGCGCGCCAATTTTGGCTTCTTCCGCTGAAGCAGCGGTTTTATCACCAACAATAGCCTCCACATCAACACTAGCGTCGTTTTTTTCTTCCTCAAAAGTATCAAACAAGCCTGCTTGGCTGCCCATAGCCGCTTCCCTTCTTGTGTCCACACTAAAAATTTACGACTGAGCCAGCGCCAAATAATCTTTTATTGCACTTGGAAGCGCAGCTATTAAATCTTCCGGAATAACACTTACGCTTGAGTAATCTTTGGCAGCAATGTTACCAGCATGCGCATGAAGCGATGTTGCCAAACAGCACGCCTGAACAGGTGAAACTCCCTGTGCAACAAATGCTGCAACAATACCAGCCAATACATCCCCGCTTCCAGCTTTTGCAAGCGCGGCACTGCCGTGGTCCATCAAAAAGCCTTGACCTGCGCCATAAATAAAAGTTTGCGGGCCTTTCAACACAACTGTAGCGCTATAGGCGCTAGATAGTTTTTCTGCAAGCTCTTCGTTTTCGCAAGGTGGAATGTTTGCGGCATATGCAAGACGCGCAGCCTCGCCAGCATGTGGTGTCAATATCAGCGGAAGCCCAGCACCTGCACGTCTACGTAAAAGGTCAAGACCTTGTTCTTGCACAAATTGCGCCAAAAACGATATCGCGCCACCGTCTACTACAAGTGGCATCATAAGTAAAATTGCGCGTTTGAACAGGTCAAATTCACTAGTTGTAGAAGTTTTTCCGGAGACAGTTTCAGCACCGCCGCGCTCTACCGCACCAGCGCGAACATCATTGCTGTCGCTTTCGCCAGCATCCACACGCGCATCTTTGCCGCCTTCGCCCGCACACACATCATTACTGCCGCTTTCGCCCGCACACACACGCGCATCTTTGCCGCTTTCGCCCGCGCGCACAGAAGCATCCAAACCAGAAAACCCGCAGCCTATCAACAAAGCGGACGGATGATGCTGCACTAATGTAGCGTTGCGCTGTTCCATCCTGCCGCAGAGTTTCTGCAACACATCAAACATACTTGCGCCATCCCACGGACGTACCACAAGCGAAGGATGACCAGCACGCACATCACTTACACTTTCTGGCGCACACCACACTTGCGTGTATCCTGCACCGGCGCGTTGTGCGGCACATGCCGCCAAGCATGCAGCCCCTGGATAAGATGCG
>CAZRFO010000177.1:0-3630 GCA_964599515.1 uncultured Eggerthellaceae bacterium
AGCTTGACCCAGCAAGTAGTTATAACGTGTTTGTTTTGCTTTCGCGCTATGCAAAAGAACACGGTACAACAGTCATTGTTGTAGAGCAAAAAATCGCGCTGCTTTCGGAATTTGCAGACCGCTTGTTAATAGTAGATAAAGGCGAAATTGCCTTTGATGGAGCACCTGAAAAAGTGCTTGAGCATTCAGATGAGCTCTTGGAAATTGGTGTGAATTGCCCCAGGTCAACAAGCCTTTTCAATGCACTTCGCGCACAAGGTATCTATAGCGGTGGCGTGTGTAAAAATGTAGCACAAGCAGTAAACGCTGCAAAGGAGTTACTGGCATGTTAAAGAATATTTTGACATGCGGTGCAAGTGAGGCTGGTTTTAAAAAGGAGACACTCAAGGAGGTGCTGGCATGATTGAATTTAAGAATGTATGTGCATCTTATGCAACAGAAATTCCCGTGCTGCGCGATGTGAATTTTACTATCAACGATGGAGACTTCGTTGCATTCGTTGGTACAAATGGTGCAGGTAAAAGTACAACTATGCGTCTTTGTAATGGGCTCATTAAACCAACTAGTGGGGAAGTACTTATAGATGGCGTTCCTACAACGCAGCTCCGTGTAAGCGAAGTCGCGCGTAAAGTTGGCTTTTTGTTCCAAAACCCTGACAGGCAAATTTGTTGCGAAACAGTCAAAGATGAACTGCTGTTTAGCTTCAAAGCGCAAGACGCACTTGATGAACGTGCACACGCGAAAGTTGACGAAATCATAGAGACATTTGGTTTTGACCCGGAAGCAGAACCGTTTTTGCTTAACCGCGGAACCAGGCAGCTTCTTGCCCTTGCTTCTATTGTTGTTATGGCACCACCAGTTGTTATTTTGGATGAACCAACAACTGGCCTTGATTATTTGGAATGCGAAAAGGTCATGCAAATTGTTGCGCGTTTGCATGAGGCTGGCACTACAGTAATTATGGTGTGTCACGACATGGAGGTAGTTGCAAGTTTTGCAAAGCGCGTCATCGTGATGAACGAAGGCAGCATTCTTGCAGATGGGGCAACGTTTGAAGTGCTGCGTAATAAGGAAGTTATGCGCAATGCAAATCTTATTCCACCGCAAATTGTAGACATTGCCATGCGTCTTGAAGAACAAGGATATGGGGAAGTTGCGCCAAATGTTATTGCTGCTAATACACTTGAAGAAATGACATGCGCGCTTGCCGCCGCGGCACACAACCAAGCCACGCATGCACCAGCAGCGCACTCTGGCGTAACCCAGCAAACTGGCAGTTCCACTGTGTGTGAAGCTCATGCGCAAACCCAAACCGCGCCAACGCCACACATAACAACACCCCAGATGAAAGGCGGAAAATAATGAACGGGTTCCTAGAATACGTCCCTGGGAACAGCATCTTTCATAAGATGAACCCAGTGACAAAACTTGTAGCGTCGTGCTTTATCATCGTAGCTTGTTTTGTGACTAGCAATTTCGTTTTGCTCGTATTAATTTTGGCTCTAGATGCGTTTCTTGCAGCGAAATGCAATATGACAAAACAAGCTCTTGGTCTGGCAAAAGTGGTTGCGGGATTTTCTCTACTTTTGGCAATATTGGCACTTTTGTTTACGCCTAATGGCAGCGTTTTACTTGCGCTTCCGTGGGGATACATTGGAACAGAAAGTGTACTTGCGGCAATTCGCATAGTGCTACGCTTAGTTGCTTGCTCTGTGCCGCTTTTTCTAACTTTCTATGTTACAAAGCTAACGGACATGGCAAATGCGCTGGTCAAAATTGCGCACGTACCATACAAATATGCTTTCACATTTACCAGCACTGTGCATTTCATTCCAGTGTTTATGAATGACATGGCAGGAGTTATGGAAGCGCAAACTGCGCGCGGTGTAGAATTTGACGGCGGACTTGGCAAAAAGCTGCGTTTGATGATTCCTTTGTGCGTGCCGCTTCTTGTTAGCAGTGTTCGCAAAACTAACAGTGCTGCAATTGCGGCAGAGGTGCGAGGTTTTAATCTGCGAAAACGTGAAAGCGGCTACAAAGAATATCCGTTTTTTGCATATGACTATGCGGCTATCGCAGCGTCGTTTGTGCTGCTTGCGCTTGCCATTGCTACGTTGTTTTTGTAGCAGCACTGCCGCTTGCGTATAATATTTTCACAACAGGCTCTCAAAACTTCCACAAGCAGCGTGCAATTATGGCGTTTATCTGGCGTATTGATATCTTTATGATTTAAGCAGCTATAATAGATGTTTGCTTTAGCGAATTATTTCAAGGAGATTTTCAATGGGCAGAAAAAAACGTTCGTTCAATATTGCTACTGGTGAAAACACAATGGACCAGTACCAACCTAGCAATTATTCGAACAATGCCATGAACGAAGACGCGCATTATCAAAAAGCGCAAGACATATTAGATCATTATTCACGCACAAATGGCGATGCATACTCTCACAAGAAAGCTAAAAAACGTGGAAGCAAAGGCATGGTTGCTGTTGCCGTAGTGCTCGTGCTGCTTATTGCAATTGGAATTGGCGGGTTTAACGCTTTTATGTTTGTTAACACTGTAGATTCAGATCTTAGCGGCGACTATACAGAAGAAGAAAAGATGGCAATTCAAGAGAAGCTTGTTTCTGCAAGCTATGACGAGCCGTTTTACGTTTTGCTGGTAGGTTCAGACTCTCGTAGCACAGACCTTTCTGGGTCCCGCTCCGACACAAACATTCTTTGCCGTGTTGACCCTACGCAAGATACAGTAACCATGATTTCAATTCCTCGTGACACCATGATTACAATTCCCGGTTACGGTACTTGTAAATTCAACGCAGCATACGCATACGGTGGAATTAGTGGCGTAATTGACGCAGTCTACAACCTTACAGGTATCCAGATTTCTCACTATGCAGAAATCAGTTTTACCGGTGTAGTTGATCTTGTTGATGCAATGGGCGGTGTGGAAGTTGACGTCCCGCTAGACATTGATGACGATGACGCATGGGGTTCTATTTCTGCTGGTACGCAAACCCTTGACGGCGAACATGCTCTTATCTTTGCTCGTTCCCGTCAATATGTAGACGGTGACTTTACGCGTACTTCTAACCAGCGTACTCTTGTTACGGCCCTAGTGAAGAAAGTCTTGAACTTGCCTGTAAGCGACATTCCAGATGTTATTCAAAGGTGCGCAAAATGCGTGTCCACTGATATGTCTGTTTATGACATCTATAGCCTGGCTGTTCAATTCCAAAATCTAGGCGAACTCACCGTATACTCGGCAATGATTCCTTCAACTACAGACTACATTGATGGCGTGTCCTACGTAATTTGTGACACTACAACTACAGCTGCCATGATGGAGATTGTGGAAGCCGGCGGAGATCCAAACACTGTTGAAAATAATAATGGTTCGCTAATAGGTTCCTCAGTAATAGAGTAATTAAAAACGCGTCTGAACGGGCTATTTGACGCTACGAATACGGAACCTTTCGCACACAGCGCAACAACTAAGGCTGCTTAGCTCAAGAACCCGTAATTCTCGCGCCAACTAGCTCCGTTGATACGCGTTTTGGCTTTTGTTGGAGCCAAGGGCGGCAAGGTATATTCACTCATAGTCCTGTGCTTGAATTTTCGTGGTGCA
>CAZRFO010000178.1:0-2633 GCA_964599515.1 uncultured Eggerthellaceae bacterium
AACTTTGAAATTAAATTTTGAAATGCAGATATTTTTCAAGCTCTAGGAGAAATTGCAAATGACCAGGCGATTGCTGTACTGCCAAAAATAGCAAACTTTCTTAGAGGATAGTTTTGCTGCGCAGTTAGAAGTTGCGCCTAAAGTAATTCCTAGAGTGCAGGATAAAATTTTCGCCGTATGAACAGCTGATTTCTACAGCGGAAGAAAAGCGCAAGCGTAAAAATTCCGCGCAAGGGGAACGTTTACGCTTACTGCAAACGCTGTATACTTTACGAACAACCAAAACAAAAAATGCAGCAATTTGGTTCAGATAACGTATTTGGCGCTTACACGATTTTTCCAGAAACGAAGGTTTGTTATGGCAAGGTCTTTTACAAACAACGATGTCAACCGTCTGTTAGAACGTACTGACAATGTAATGACAAACCTAATAAATGGCAGTATGAAGGCTCGACAGCTATCCTCTCTCATTAAGGAAAATATTGATAAATACGTTGCTGCTGAAATGTACAAAATTCTTCAAGAAGTGCCAATTGACGATCTGAATCGTGAACATAGTGGCTTTAGAATAAAAGCATTGAAAGATGCCGGCATAAATACCATGGCAGATTTGAACGCTACTTCTACATATAATCTTTCTTCTATCAGAGGAATTAGTCAAGACACAGCTGTTACCATGAAGCGCATTGGTAAAGAGTATGTTGCCAAAACAATGCCAACTATTAAGTTACGTCTTAGTACCGATAAAAAGACGCGCCTTACGGGAAATATCGTTGGAGCGATATATGCGCTGCGAATTGCTCTGCCTGCAGTTAGAGAATGCAAGCGCCTTATTGATTGCAACGCGCTTGACGTAAAATATGCTAAAGAAGACATAGTCATAGGCTCTAGTACCATTAAGTGGATATTCTCGGGAAAAACAAAAAAGAGAAAAGCTGAGCAGGCTTATCAGGCGCTATCTGTAATTATTGATGAGCAATTAAGACCTCAAGCACAAAAGCAGCTTTCTGTTATTCACTTTTCGGAGCATGTTGCAATAGCTGATGCTTGGATAGACTTTTCACTTCATTCGGTTGAGTATTTCAACATAATTGAAGAAATTGCACCCGGCGTCTTGGGCACAAGCGATGAGTTGTATGGGTTGCCAGAAGATTTGGCACGCGAAATACAAAACGAATGCTTTTTCCCCGAAGGACTTTTGTGTACATTAAGGCGTTACCAGGAGTGGGGTGTTAAATACATTCTTCATCAGGAAAAAGTTTTATTAGGTGACGAAATGGGTCTTGGTAAAACAATTCAAGCCATTGCTACGATGGTATCATTGTGCAATACAGGCTCTACCCATTTTATTGTCGTATGCCCTGCAAGTGTACTGGTAAACTGGTGTAAAGAAATCCAACGACACAGCTTGCTTAAGGTAACAAAGGTTCATGGCGCTGATCGTAAGAACGCCTTTTGCTTATGGCGGCAACAGGGGGGAGTTGCAGTCACAACTTATGAAACAACAGGAAGACTTGATCTTCCAAATAATTTTTCATTTGATCTAGTAGTAGTAGATGAAGCGCACTACATTAAAAACCCTGAAGCGCAAAGAACAAAAAATACAATAAAGCTCTGTCAGCATTCAAAACGTTTGCTTTTTATGACGGGAACTGCACTTGAGAATCGTGTTAGTGAAATGATTGCACTTATTCAAATATTGCAGCCAAACATTGCCGCGCAGGTCAAAGGGATTTCATTCATGTCGTCTGCGAAACAATTTCGCGATAAAGTTGCCCCTGTTTATTACCGCAGAAAACGTGAAGATGTGCTAACAGAACTGCCGGAACTCATTGAGAACCAGGAGTGGTGCACACTTAATCAAAAAGAAGAATATGCCTATGAGCTGGCAGTACTTAGCAAGAATTTCATGGCTGCACGCAGGGTTTCGTGGAGCGTTGATGACCTAAACTATTCATCAAAGGCTCGCAGAATGTTAGAAATCATTGAAGAAGCCGAAGATGATGGACGTAAAGTTATTATCTTTAGTTTCTTTAGAGATACGATTAATAAAATAGCAAATACTCTTAGCGATAGATGTGCAGGAATAATACACGGTTCAATTCCGCCAGCGCAACGGCAAGCTATTATTGATAATTTTGATGGTGAGCCTGCGGGTTCCGTTTTGGTTTGTCAAATTCAGTCTGGCGGAACAGGACTGAATATTCAGTCGGCAAGCGTTGTTATTATCTGCGAGCCCCAGTATAAGCCATCAATCGAAAACCAAGCTATTTCCCGCGCATACAGAATGGGACAAATAAGAAACGTACTTGTATATAGGCTTCTATGTGAGAATACTATCGATGAGCGTTTGGTACGACTGCTTGAGGAGAAGCAACGTATTTTTGATGCATTTGCAGATAAATCTTCTGCTGCTGCAGCTGCTGCAAAAGCCGATATTGCAATTGACGATAAAAGATTTGGGAAGTTAATCAAAGAAGAAATCGAACGGATCAAGGCAAAAAATCCTGCTCTAGCTGCAAAAGTAGAACGGGAGCAACATAAAAATGCTTTATTGGAAGAAAAGAGCAAAACCTTTCCCTAGAAAACTCAAGGCCAGATAATTCAAAATTAGCCAAAGTGGCGGGATTGTC
>CAZRFO010000178.1:2643-3595 GCA_964599515.1 uncultured Eggerthellaceae bacterium
TGAACGTGTTGCTTTGCGTAAGCTGCGTCAGTTGCAGGCTGCTGCCGTATTGGACGATTTACGCGTTTCTCTCGGCAACAGACTTGAGGCGCTACAAGGTGGCAGAGCAGGGCGGTACAGCATTCGCATAAACGATCGGTTTCGTATATGCTTTACATGGCACGATGGTCTTGCAAGCGATGTTGAAATAGTTGATTATCACAAATAGGGGGCAGAAATGGCAGAAATGATTGAACCGGTAACGCCTGGTGAGCTTCTTAAAGAAGAATTTCTTGAACCTTTGGGAATATCGCAGTATCGCTTGGCAAAAGAAACGGGCATTCCAGCTCAGCGTATAGGGCAAATTGTGTTGTGGCGCCGCGCCATTACGGCGGATACTGACCTGCGGCTTTGTAAGTTTTTCTGGCTAAGCGATGGATATTGGCTACGTGTGCAGGCAGCATACGATACCGAAATTACGTGCAGAAAAATTGCGCCGGAGCTTGAGTGTATCAAGCGTTTTAAAAAACATTGACATTTATTAGGTGTGCAAGTATATCGGTAAGCTTTTAAAGCTTCTATGTAAATAGAAGTACCTGATAGGAACAGCGAAACAGCAGAAGATCCGTTAGGCAAAACAGTCGGATATGAGGGAAAATGGGCCAAGGGAAGATGCAGAGGTAGACTTAAAAGAGTTTTCGCAAAGCCTTCCCAAACAGGGTCTTCCCGAAACATACATTGACCAAAGCTGGCTTGACACTCACGATAGGGAACATCTGATAACGTAAAAGTCGACGCCTGGGAATGCGGTTAGGTTTTCAATCATTCCGTAGATTTTAATTAGCCAAATATAGCCATTCTTGTTAATTTATCTGGCCATAATGGTTATAATATTACTTGAAAAAGGGGGTGTTTGTATGCGTGAAGATGAATTCAATGAGTTCAAAAAGACTACAGGTGAATTGAACGAAGC
>CAZRFO010000179.1:0-3584 GCA_964599515.1 uncultured Eggerthellaceae bacterium
GCACCACGAAAATTCAAGCACAGGACTATGAGTGAATATACCTTGCCGCCCTTGCGATTGGTTGATACGTTAGGCACGCCTAGGCGGGCTATTGCGATTCGCTTTTCGACAATTCTGCGCTTGCAAAGTTAAATCCCGAAAAGTGGCGTTTGCGGGACAAAACGCCAAGATTAAGGCATGAATTTGGCATGGTTCAGGCATTATAAAAAGGTATCATTTACAAAACCGCAGGTCAGCCACTTTGCTATTCTTTGTGCAAATTTCACTTATGCCTTAAACGCTGAGTTTTGTCCCCAATTAGCCGAAATCCGCGCTGCAAAGTCGATACTGCAGAATTTGAGCATACTTTTAATGTAAAAACCTGCGGAGCAGCTTTTCTTTTGCGCTTGTATAAGGCTGATAGCGCAGTGGAATGTCAAGCGAGTATTTCTTGCAAATACTTTTGGTGTGGCTAAACGTAAGAAAGCTGGCTTTGCCGTGATAGCTCCCCATACCAGAATTCCCAACGCCCCCAAAAGGCATTTTGTTTGTGGCAATGTGAATGATGGTGTCGTTTATACAGCCTCCACCAAAAGAAACATGTTTCAAAAAGCGCTCTTGAACTGCGCTGTTATTAGTGAATAAATACAACGCCAAAGGTTTTTCGCGCGCCTTTATAAACTCTTCAGCTTCTTCTACGGCACCAAATGTGATGACTGGCAAAACTGGCCCAAAAATTTCTTCTTGCATGACTGGCTCTGTGCCAACACAGCGCACGAGAGTTGGCTCAATTTGCAAAGTGTCTTCATGTCCGCGTCCACCAAACATAACTTCACCACCGCCAGAAATAAGCCCCATCACGCGGTCAAAATGCTTCTTGTTAATCATGTGACCATAATCCGGGTTAGAGAATGCGTCTTTTCCGTACATTTCTTCTGCCGCAATTTTAATAGCGGAACAAAATTGGTCTGCAATTTTTGCGTTCACCAATACGTAATCTGGGGCAATGCAAGTTTGACCAAGGTTTAACCACTTACCAAATGCAACTCGCGTGGCAGCAAGAGGAATATCCGCATCGTCGCAGATGATACACGGGCTTTTGCCACCAAGCTCAAGGCATACAGGTGTCAAGTTGCGCGAAGCTTTTTCCATTACAAGGCGCCCAACTGTTGGGTTACCTGTAAAGAAAATGAAGTCCCAGCGTTGTTCAAGGAGCGCCGTGTTTTCTTCGCGCCCGCCCAGTACTATGTCTACATGTCCTGGTTCAAAAACGGTTTTCACTAAAGCCTCTAATGCAGCACTAGTTGCAGGCGAATACGCGCTAGGTTTAACAACGCAGCAATTGCCAGCTGCAACGGCGGCAATCAGTGGTTCTACCGTAAGCATGAAAGGATAGTTCCATGGGCTCATGACAAGCGAAACACCATAAGGTTCTGCAATTGTAAAGTATTTGCTTGGAAAGTTAGCGATGTCTGGAGTTTTGTAGCTAGGCGCTGCCCAACGCGCAATGTGTTTGATGGTATGCGAAAGCTCCGCAAGTGTTAAGCCAACTTCGCACATATAACTTTCAAAGACACTTTTGCCAAGGTCCTGCTTTATGGCTGCTGTCAATTCGCTTTCATGCATGCGAATGTATTTCTGCAAACGGAGCAAACTCTCACGCCTGTACTTTACGTCAATGGTTTTTCCTGTTGCAAAAAATGCCCGTTGACCTGCAACTATTTCTTCAATTTTGTTATCCATGACGTCTCCTAGTTTTGCTTGGCCAGCTTTTGTGCATTCTTACCAGTGTTCGCCAGCTGCCACAGCCGCTTTCGCCAGTATCTCCAAAAGCGGTTGTGTTCTCCGTCTGTACCGAATCCTTCGCCAGTATCTCCGACAGCGGTTGTATTCGCCATTTGTTCCGAATCCTTCACCAGCCACTTTTTAGCCTGCCGCAGTTTCCACCCGTTTCGAATTCTTCGCCAGCTTTATTAAATTTCAAATAACGTAAAGTGTAACGTTTTTTACACGCGACAGTAACCAGCCTGCCCATAAACACATTCAGAAAATTTTACAAATTCATGCAGATTCAATAACAAATAATTTAGTCTGTGGCCTGCAAATGTGGCTTGTGTATAATGTCAGCAACATAAATCCCATTTGACCTATAGGGGGTTACTAACATGGAACCAATTGAAGTAAACGCCGAAGAAATCAAAGACGAAACCGCAGCGCAGCCTGTTGTGGAAGCCGCCCATGCTGCAAGCGCAGCGCAAGATGCAGCGCAAGACGCAGCAAAAGAGCCAATCGATGTAATCGTTGAAAACGCTCCAGTGCTTGAAGCGGCAGCAAAAGATGCAGAACTTGCCGCAGCTCAAGAAACAGGAATAATTCAAATCCCGGCATTTTCAGAAACAGAAAGCCCAATTTCTATAGAACTTACAGATGAAGACAAAAAGCTGATTGACCAGCGCGCAGCAGAAATTGACCTATCAAACAGCAACGTTGTTGTTGAATACGGCTCAAGCAGTCAAAAGAACATCGCAGACTTTTCTGACAACGCACTTCAAAACGTCAAGACAAAAGATCTTGGCGAAGTTTCAAACATGATTACAAACCTTGTCACAAATCTCAAAGGTTTTGACTTGAGCAAAGAAGATGAAAACGCAGGGTTTTTTGCCAAGTTATTCAAAAAGGGCGGAAACAAGATTGAAAGCATGAAGGCAAAATACGCCAGTGCAGAGGAAAACGTAGACACCATTTGCAATGCGTTGCAGGCGCACCAGAATCAGCTTAGCAAAGACATTGTTATGCTTGACAAGATGTATGACGCCAATCTTGACTACTACAAAGAACTCACAATTTACATTTTGGCTGGTAAGAAGCGTCTTGAAGAAGAACGAGCCGGAAAGCTTGTAGAACTAAAGGCTACCGCAGAGCAAACTGGAGCAATTGAAGATGCGCAGCGTGCAAACGACTACGCAAATCTTTTAGAGCGCTTTGAAAAGAAAATTTACGACCTTCAGCTTACACGCGAGGTTAGCATTCAAATGGCACCTCAGATTCGCTTAATTCAAAGCAGCGACATTTTGATGGTTGAAAAGATTCAAACCGCTCTTGTGAACACGATTCCGTTGTGGAAAAACCAGATGGTTTTGGCACTTGGCGTTGAAGACATGCGCCAGGCAACAGAGGCTACGCGCCAAGTTTCTGACATGACAAATGAACTTTTGAAGAAGAATGCAGAAACATTGAAGCAAGGCACGATTGATGTTGCTACAGAAAGCGAACGCAGCATCATTGAAATTGAGACTGTTGAAGAAACCAACCAGAAGCTCATTGAAACATTTGAGGCTGTTCTTGCTATTCAAGAAGAAGGCAGAACAAAGCGTGCAGCAGCGGAAAATCGCCTTGGCGAAATTGAGACGCAGCTTCGCAACAAATTGATGGAGATTAAATAATGTGGCTTGCAGTAGGTGGGTTAATTGCCGTAATTGCGTTTGCAATTATTGGTGGAATTATCATGGCGCGCGAAGGTGCTAAGAATGCAGACCGCAAGCCATTGCCAAATGGAAGCGAAAAAAGCCTTGTAAGTCCAGATCAAAGCACGCAGCTTAAAGCTG
>CAZRFO010000180.1:0-3576 GCA_964599515.1 uncultured Eggerthellaceae bacterium
AAGAAAGGTTAGTCATGGACTACTACGCACAGGCGTTAAAACTGCACGAAGAGCATACAGGAAAAATTGAAGTTTGCTCTAAAGTCCCCATCAAAACAAACGACGACATGAGCATCGCTTACACCCCAGGTGTTGCCCAGCCTTGCAAAGAGATACACAACAATCCAACGGACGTATACAAATACACCTCAAAAAGCAATTTAGTTGCCGTAGTAAGTGACGGCAGCGCAGTTTTGGGCTTAGGTAATATTGGAGCAAGTGCTGCAATTCCTGTTATGGAAGGCAAGTCTGTTCTATTTAAAGAATTTGGAGGCGTTGATGCCTTCCCAATTTGTTTGGACACTCAAGACCCAGATGAAATTGTTAAAGCAGTAAAACAAATTGCTCCTGTTTTTGGCGGCATAAATTTAGAAGACATTAGCAGCCCACGCTGTTTTGAAATTGAACAACGCTTAGAAGCAGAACTTGACATACCAGTTTTTCACGATGACCAACATGGAACTGCCATTGTTGTTACAGCTTCTCTTATAAACGCAGCTAAAGTTGTTGGAAAAAAGCTGGAAGACATTCGCGTTGTTTTGAATGGTCCAGGGGCTGCAGGAACTGCAATCATCAAAATGATGCTTACAGCTGGTGTTAAAGACATAATTGCGGTAGACAGAAACGGCATACTTTACAAAGACCGCGGCGCTGGAATTAAAGACCACAAAATAGAACTTTGCGAAATTACAAACCTAGAAGACAAACATGGCACACTTGCAGATGCGCTTGTTGGCGCAGATGTGTTTGTTGGAGTATCTAGCGCTAACTGCTTAACGCCAGAAATGATTGCAAGCATGAATGCAGACCCTATTGTTTTTGCTATGGCAAACCCAGTTCCAGAAATCATGCCAGAGCTTGCTAAAGAAACAGGCGTTGCAGTCATGGGCACTGGGCGCTCTGACTACCCTAATCAAATTAACAACGTACTTGCCTTCCCTGGCATTTTCCGCGGCGCCTTGGATGCAAGAGCTCGCGACATAAACTATGAAATGAAACTTGCAGCAGCACACGCAATTGCAGGATTGGTTACAGAAGAAGAATTGAGCGCAGACTACATTATTCCATCTGCACTTGACCCGCGTGTTGCAAAAGCTGTTGCAAACGCTGTTAAAGAAGCGGCAATCCGCACAGGAGTTTCTAAACTCTAAAACAAGGCGCCAAGCACCGAAGTCCCTAAATTGTAGGGAACAAATCATGTTTAATGAAAAAGGTCGGTTTAACCGACTTTTTTCATTAAAAACGCTCATTGACCTGCGCCAACGCCCAAAATTGGACACGCATTTTGTCCGAGTAGAAAAATATATTAAACTGCAGCGATGCTAGCGTACAGGTTCACGTTTTAGCTGAATAGCAGCACATTGGCTTTCTAGGCTCTAACATGCCAAAAGTAGCAAAAAAACAAGGAGGGAAGCACTTCGCTTCCCTCCTTTTTGCTTAAGTAAATGTAATCACTCTTGCAATAGTTTTACTACTCAGTCCAACCAAAGACGCTGATGTACAAAATACGATATGCGTCTTGTGCGTCAACTTCGCCATCTGGAATACCATTTGGTCCTGTGACATCTGCTGCACTGCAGAAGGCTGCGTAGGAGTCAAGGTCTTTGTAGTAATCCTTCATTACGATGTCGTATACAATCTGAGCGTCGGTTGAATTAACAACTCCGTTTCCGTTAACGTCACCAAGTTTTGTTCCGCATTCAGTGCAAACACCATTCTTGAAGTTATGCCCAGTAGCAGGAATTACTTCTGTCTTGATTACTTTTTCAAGCAAAACTTCGTTGTCAACCATAGCTTTTGCAGTGTATGTCCACTCACCAGGTTTGAAGCATGTTGCCTTTGTTGATACCGTCTTTGTAACTGGGCAAAGCACTACACGCTTGTGGGTTTTGTCTCTTGTGCATATCCATGTTCCTGTTGCAGAAGACATATCTTCAGCTGGAACAACTTCAGCCTCGCCCCAGTCATGACCTAAGGCAGAACCTTCCTTTGTGCGTGTATCTGTTACTTCACAGCCCTCGCGGTCGCATGTGGCTTTTTCTGTGCCATCTACTTCGCACTTTGCATCATTCTGGTATACGTAATTCGTAAACGAATGACCTAGAGCAGAATTTTCCTTTGTGCGTGTATCTGTTACTTCACAACCATCGCGGTCGCATGTAGCTGTTTCTGTTCCATTTGCCTCGCATTTAGCATCATTGTTGTATGTATATGTTGTAAATGAATGACCTAGCGCTTCGCCTGTTGTGCGTTTTGCAGTAGCAGTGCTTGTAGGCATGCCTTCTTTTACAGCTGTAGCAGTGTAGGTTGTAATTTCATCTTCTGTACAAGATGCAGCAGTAGTAATTTGCTTTGTTACATTGCAGGAAGCAACTACTAAATGAGAAGCATCACGCTTGCATGTCCAAATAGCTGTTGCCTCTGTTCCATCTTCAGTAAAGAGGATGACACAATTCCAATCATGACCTAACGCTTCAACTTCTACACCCGTCTTGACTTCTTCACAAATGGAGCATTTAACAGTCTTTTCACCTGGTGTGGTGCATGTAGGTTCCTTTGTGATTTCAACGTCAACCCAAGTGTGACCTGCATGAAGAATTCTGTTGTCTGATGCCCAATCGTAGCTCTTAACAGCTTCATCTGTGCCATCGTAGTAAGTAATAACTTTCTTTTCAGAATCAAGATAGAATGCGTTATCTGTCTTTGCGTTTTCACCAGTTGGGATAGTTAAACCAGTAGGTACATTTGTAATACCAGAGCATCCGCTAAACATAGAGCTAATGTCTGTTACATCTGTTACATCCAAATTTGTCAAATCAACAGTTGTAAGTTTTGAGCAGCCTTTAAACATGCTTGCGCAAGTTTGAGCCTTAACTCCAGCCTTGATATCAACAGATGCAATGTCTGCACTCTTAGAAAGCCATGGAGCGCCATCGTTTGATGCCCAGTTTGCAAGCGTGCCTGCAGTTGCACCATTTAGTGGGCTAATGGTAAGTTTTCCATTTTCATCAACATACCACTGGCAAGAACCGCAAAGCTTCCAGCCTTCGCTCAAGCCTTCTTTAAGGGTGAAGTAGCTTGCACCGGTATAACCATCAACACTTGCCATTGCAACGTCAACTGCGTTAGCGCTAAATTCTGTTCCGTTGCCACCAACAAGAGCGGTGCAGTCCTTAAACATGTCAGTTGAAGAAGTCACTTTTTCTGTGTCGAAGTCAAGCGGTGCATAAACAGTTGTAAGTTTTGTGCAGCCACTTAGCATTTCGCTCATGTTTGTAACTTCGGATGTTTCCACACCGTTTAAGTCGAGTGTCTTAATGCCGGTATTCTTTAACATGCCAGACATGTTTTCTACCTTAGAGGTATTAAGGCCTGTTAAATCAATTTCAGTTATGTTTGTGCAGCCGCTAAACATATTGCTCATATCGGTTGCAGCAGAAGTATCCAAACCGCTCAAATCAACAGAAGTGATGTTAGTGCAGCCTTCAAACATTCCAGCACAGGTTTGAGCCTTTACGCCTTCAAATACAACAGATG
>CAZRFO010000181.1:0-3553 GCA_964599515.1 uncultured Eggerthellaceae bacterium
ATGCGGCGCAAATATTGACGACATCAGCCAAACAATCCTAGATGAAATTTTTAGCATGACTATGCTTGTGACACTAGATGTTGAAGTTGCAGATTTCAATACCGTGCAAGAACGACTTGAAAAAGTTGGCGAAGAACTTGGAGTTCAAATTATCATTCAACGCGAAGACGTTTTCCAATACATGTATAAAATCTAGATTGTGTTTACAGCGCGTCAATTTGCTTGGGCTCGTTTTCAGACTCTCTAGAGGCATGCTTTTTGGAGTCTTTTGAAAGTGCAACAACAAACCCAGATGCAACCCAGAATACTACACTTGCAGATGTCATTTTAAAGAATAGCGTTGTATTAAATGCGGCAGCTACAAGTATGAACACAAGAACGAACCCTAAAAGCACAAATGGTGCCTTGTCTATGTTCTGCGCACGAATGCCACGAACAAACGCCTTAATAATTCGTACCACAAAAAGCATAATTAAACAAAAGCTTATAAGTCCGCCTTGTACAAGCATGCTGATATATGCGTTGTGGACGTCATAGATTAATCCAGATGCAAACATATTTGGATAGTTTTCTTTTATGTGGTCTATGATAAAAATACCGCCATTTGGATATAACCTGCATATTTCAGACATATAACACCCAGGAGAAAGTCCAAGTAATGCGTTTTTGGGCGAGCTGAAAACAATACTTAAATAGTCTTTCCATATATCAATTCTGCCGTTTGAAATTTCTGCGCCTTCGGTTGTATCGGAACGGTTTGTGCTTACAGTTGTTGAGCCCAAATTGTCTAGGCTATCTTCTGCTGAGCTATCGGATGAGCTTAATTTCTCTTGTTCACTTACAGTACTTAGAATTGTGTCTTGTTTTAAAGAAAGAGAAACAAGAGATTCTTCATCATATGGCGCAACAGAACCATTGACCCATTTAATCCAGAGCGCGTCATATAAATACGATGCAACAATTGGGACCTTTTTTGATGTAGTTTCGCCTTTTGCGTGCGCTAGCACTACTAGGTGGTCTTCTTTTGTTTGTGATGTGGCTGTGCTTATGTTGCTGTTGTTTTCGACAGCGCCATCTTGCGAGCTTTCGCCTTCATCTTCTTGTACACCATCCACACCTTCATTGCCTTCGCTAGTATTTGTTTGAGCATTATTTACTTCGTTGTTGTGCGCGGGAATAAGGCTAGACAAACTTTCAATTCCAAGAAAAGCTCCACCTGCGCAAATTCCTATAACTAGCGCAAGACCTAGGCTTGAAAAAATACGAGCTGCGCCACGGAACCGCAGCTTTTGTATTAGCAGCAAGAAGCTTATAACAACGCAAGATGTAGCAAACGCAACCAAAAGCGATCGTGTGCTTGTCAATATTGCATACAAGAAACTTGTGCACGCAAATATAATGTAGATAACGCGCAGTGTTTTATGTTTTGTGGAGTATGCAAAGTAAGCAGAAATAAACGCGTAAATTGACATCAGGCAGCCAGAAGAAAATACACCCATGAACACGCCAAAAAGTCTACCGTCAATGTAGCCTTGTCTGCTTCCGGCGTCTGTTCCAAAAATAACTTCATATCCAATGGAGTTTAGGAATTCGTAAAATGAGACAACCAAACTAGGAATGAACAACACGGCGCAAATCCAGTATATTATGCGTGTTAGTAAGCCTATTTGCTTTTTATTTAAGCTTGCGCAAAGAGGAAATACCACCAAAAATAGTGATGCCTGTCGCAGAATAGTGCATGTATTTGAAGATGTAGATGGTGTAGAAAGTTTATTAAACGTGTCAAATTGCCCAAGAGCTAGACTTGATGCAATGAGTGCAATAAGTACAAGAAACAAAGGCACCATATAGCGTAAATTCTGCAAGCTTTTTCGCGTATAGAAAAGGTCTAAAAAGAAAAGCAACGCACCTATACAAGTAAAAGAAAATTCAAAAAAACCTAAGTTTAAATAGCTAGTAAAAAAACTGAAGGCAAATGTTTCACTTAAGAAATAGTATAGGCATACAAGCACTACATAGATTGCTACTAGTACAGAAAAGAATTTGTCCCAGAATTTAATTAGCAATCTTTCTCCTAGTACTATTTGTTCTTGAAGTTGTTTTGATTTATTGCGTGCATGCACGCTTAATACGCAACTTCAAATTGTATACGAAAAATAAGCAACAGTGTTCCATCCAAGTATGCCATGTACAAAAAGACCAACAATAGAATGCTTTGTCTGCATGCGTCTGCATGTGCATGCGTTTTGTGTGGTTGCTTATAGCCGTCTTCGTGCTCTGCGTGCTGCAATGAGGTTTACATGTGCATGCGTTTTGTGTGGTTGTTTATAGCCATATCAAGTGCTCTTTGACACGCGAACGGCTTTGTGATGCATATGTTTGGCAAGGCTTGTAAATTTGGAGTAAAATGCAGCGTTACGTATGCGCGAATGTATAATAGCGCGCAGTTACGTGCAGTAAAGTTATTAGGTAAGGACTCAAACGTGCGTATATCAAAAAGAGCTTGCATTCTTTTGGTGTTCGACTTCGTAGCAACATTCATAGCTTATTTGTTGGCATCAGTTTTGACGCTGCAGTACAACTGGATAATTTCTGCATTTGGAAATGAAATCTTCTTCATGTTGGTCATTCTGGCGCTTATTAATATACTTTTCTTGGGCGCCTTCAAGCTATATAACAACCTATGGGAATATGTAAGTATTGATGAACTAATACACATTATTCTAGCCATAGTTATATCAACTGCTTCTGGAGCTGCGCTTTTATGGATGGTAAGCATTTCAACTATGGGGCATAGGTTACCAATTCGTGTGTATGCTGTTGCATGTATTTTACTTATTTTGCTTTGCGGCGGAGTTAGAAGTGTTTGGCGTATTGGTAGAAGCAAACGCCGCGAACTTGGTAAATCTACAAAGGCTCGTCCGTTGACTTTAATTGTTGGTTCAGGAGAGACTGGTTCTTTGGCAATCAATCGTATGATTTCCAAAGACCCAAATATGCCAGGTATTCCAGTTGTTGCAGTTGATGACAATCCAGAAAAACTTCGCCAGCGAATACATGGCGTTAAAGTTGCAGGAACTAGTGAAGATATTCCAAGTCTTTGTAAACAGTACAATGTTGAACAAATTGTTATGGCAATACCTTCTGCAACAGCAGAAGAACGCAAGCGTATTTACTCAATTTGTACGGAAACAAATTGTGTACTAAAAACTCTTCCAAATATTCGTGACATGCGTATAGATGAACTAGATGACGTTGCTCTTCGCGATGTAGATGTGACCGACTTGCTTGGCAGAGATCAAATTTTGCTTGATACGCGCATTGCTTCTTCTTATGTTTTTGGCAATACTATTTTGGTAACAGGCGGTGGTGGATCAATCGGAAGCGAACTTTGCCGGCAACTTGCTGCTGTTGCACCGCGCCGCATTATTGTGTTTGACATGTATGAAAACGATGCCTATATGCTGCGTCAAGAGCTTCTATCAAAGTATACGGATATAGAAGTAATTGTTGAAATTGGCAATGTTTGCGACAAGGCGCGCGTTGAAGAGAT
>CAZRFO010000182.1:0-3498 GCA_964599515.1 uncultured Eggerthellaceae bacterium
GTTACCACTCTGGAGCAGTCTGTTTTTAGTGGCGCTTCAAGCTTAAAGTCAGTATCTGGCATGAAGGGTCTAACCACTATTCCAAGCTATACCTTTAACAACACTTCTCTTGAAACTATTGAAATTCCAGAGAACATTACAACTATTGACTACTACGCTATGACCAACAATCCTAAGCTAAAGTCAATTACTGGTATGGCGGGTGTAACAAGCATTTCAACAGGTGCTTTCTCTTCTAACGTAGCTCTTGAGCAAGTTGAACTTTCTAATAAGATTACATCGATTCCGCAAACATGTTTCTCAGGAGACACTGCACTTAAGAGCGTTACCGTTCCTGCTTCTGTTACTTCTATAGAAGGCTATGCATTCTATCGCTGCACTGGATTACAAGAAGTATTGTTTGATACGCATGAAGCAGCTGCACCTACGGTGGCATCAAGTGCATTTGCAGGATGCAATAACGTTGTTGTATATGGTTACGAAAGTGCAACAGCTGTTGCTGCTTTAGTAAAAGCAAATAATGCAACAGAAGTAAACACCAACACGGGTGCGAACTTTACTTACGAAAATCGCAGCTACAAATTTACTTACAGTTTGGATGAAACCGCTGGTACGGCTACCGTAACGAACGTAGCATGTGTTGATTCTTCAATTTCGCAATGCAATATTTCAGTGCCGGCACAAACACTTGTAAATGGTAAGAAATATGCAGTAACTGCTATCGGAGAAGGTGCATTTGCAAATTCTGCAAACGTAAACAATATTGTAAGCGTAACGCTTCCAACAACTATTGAAACAGTGGGCGAAAAGGCGTTTGCTAACATGAGCGTACTAACCAAACTTACTTCACTTTCTGTTTCAAACACAGCTCCATCCTTTGCGGCAAATAGCTTTGAAGGCACTAGTGGTGTAAAGGTTGTGTGTTACGATAGCGCAACAACTATGGTTGCGTTAGCAAACGATAACGCTGCAGCTCAGGCTGGCGCAAACGGCGGCACCTTGTTCACACGTGAGTCTTCCACTAAGCATTTGTCTGACCTTGTAGTTGTAGCCAATGATCAACCTGCAACAGGAAGCGCGCTTGATACTGTAGTTATCACAGATGGCGAATACACGCTGGTAGAAGGCACGGATTACACCATTGAGTATCAAAACAATACAGCTGTTGGAACGGCAAGCTTCACAGCAACTGGTATAGGCCGCTATGACGGAAGTGTTTCTGGCACGTTTGAAATTTGTTTGTATGTTTTAAACTACAGCGTGGATGATTCAAACCTTACAGCTACGCTTACTAGTTGGAGCTACAACGGCGCAGACCAGGTGGATGTTGTGGTACCAAGCACCATTGAACGTGATGGAAAAACCTATACAGTCACTGCAATTCAGGGAGAAAGCGCACAAAAGGCTGCTTTCTATGACCCTCAGAATAAGGTAAACACCATAAGCGTTCCTGATACTCTTACAACTATTGGTAATTATGCGTTTACTGGCTGTTCCAAGATGGTTTCATTTACTATCCCTGAAAGTGTAACAAGCATTGGTGATTACGCGTTCTATCAATGCTTTGGCTTAAAATCCATTGATATTCCGGAAAGCGTTAAAACCATGGGCTCATATTCGATGGGTCTTTGTACAGGACTTGAAGAAGTTACAGGCATGGAAGGGCTTAGCGCATTGCCAAGCTGGGGCTTTATGAGGGACGAGAGTTTGAAATCAATTTATATTCCTGAAAATATTACTTCTGGCAATGCAACGTTTTATCAGTGTACAGGTCTTGAAGAAGTTACTGGCATGAAAGGTCTGACAGAGATTTCAGCCTACATGTTTGGCGGAACGCAATCGCTGAAAAACTTTGTGGTTCCAGAAGGTGTTACCTCTATTGGTGTGCAAGCGTTCTATTGCGCAAGCGGATTGGAATCCATCACTATTCCAGCAAGCGTAACAAGCATTGGCGATTACGCGTTCTATTACTGCGCTGGCCTCAAGGAAATGACGTTTTTGAGCGCTTCTGCAACCTCTCCAGAATTTGGGCAGTATTCTTTTGGCAACACCAGCAACGTGGTGGTTTACGGCTATGACAGCGCCACCACCGTTAAAGAAATGGTTGCTCAAAACAGTGGAAGCACGGCTTCTTATGGTTATGGCACCAACTTTACGTTTAAGCCTTATATGAAGGCGCAAGTAAATGGTCCGTCAAAAACTGTTTTTGCTGGAGAAGAATTCAGTGTTGATGTGGTAATGAGCGCAAACAAAATTACAGGCGCGCAAGCTACATTTGATTATGACACTAGTCTCTTTAAGCTAACTGACATTTCAGCAGGCGAAGGCTTAAGTCTTGATAAAGATGGCTCGTTTGTTAAAAATGTTGATTTAGGTTCGTTCTCGTTTGCTTGCAACAGCGCGTCTTCTACTGATGGCTTAGTTGTTGCAAAAGCAACGTTTAAAGCACTTGCCACAACAGATGCTTCTTCTATTGGTGTTAAAGACATTGTTATCGCCGAAGAAGGAAACGTGACAGACATCACAATTGATAGCGCGACAGCTGCAAGTGTGAGTGTATGTGAGGCACCTACTGTAGATGAGTTTGCTTCAGCTTCGCAATTTGTAAAAGTTACTTACAAAGGTGCTGTTGCAGAAAATACCATTGTCTTGCTCAACGACGAGCCAATGCTTTATAACGGAAGTTCTTTTGTAGCAGTCCTTTCTGCAGCAGATGCCGCTGCACTTACTTCAGAAAACTTCTCGTATGAAGCGGGCACACCAGTTGCGTATACTGCAAACGGAGACGTTAACGTTAACGGTAGAGTAAACGTTGTAGACGCACAAGTTGTCTACGATGTTGCTGGTGGCTTATACGCAGGTAGTAAATTGCTTACAAGCAAAGGCTTGCTAAACGGCGATGTCTCTGGTGATGACGGAATTCTTGATGCAGTGGACGCTTATGCAATTATGTATTCGGTTGTTCACAATGGAGCTTTTCCTGAAAGCTAATAGAGTCACAGAAAAGCATATGGGTCCCCGTTTATACGGGGACCCGTTTTTGTTTGGCGCATGTTTTGGTACGATTTGCATGTGCTGCTCTGGCAGCATTTTGGTGCGAAGAATGCAGGCGTTTAGTGTAGTGCCGGCAAGCGAGGAATGCAGGTGTTTTTCGCGATTTCTTACACGATAGCGTTACGGTGTAAGCAATAACGAAGCTCGAAAGGAGCGAAATGCAAAAGCCTATACAACAATCAGGGAAAAGGGGCGCTGTGACTTGCGCCTTTTTTGCGTGCTTGTTGGTAGTGTGTGCGTTTGCTGCAAATGCTGTTTTTCCTTTAACGGCCTTTGCAACTTCTCCTACAATCAGAACTATATCGCAAGGTCAAACGGAAGTTTCAACCAATATTGGCGAAGTTGAAGTGTTCTTTGGTCACAATGTTTCTGCTGGTGCTGTGTTTGATGAGAACGCAACGCATTTTGCGCTTTATGCGGAAGACGGCACGCCCGTTGGCATAA
>CAZRFO010000183.1:0-1745 GCA_964599515.1 uncultured Eggerthellaceae bacterium
TTCGCGCATCTATGCAGGAAACTTTTTCCAACGCCTTAGAGCTTGGGTTAATGTGTTTATCCCGCTGTTGATTAGGCTTTTTAAGAGAGCGGAATATATAGGAACAGCAATGGACGCCCGCTGCTACGGCGCGTCTGAACGGGCTATTTGACGCTGTGAGAACCACGCTCGCTCGCACGCGTAGCCTAAGTACGCTTAGCTCGTCTCGCGGAACCTCTCGCGCACACTAGCTCCGCCGATGCGCGCCTATAGTTTACTGTACGCACATGCGCTCCTTGTAGACGCGCCATTTATCTGGGGTTTGCGGTTTTTCGTTGACACGAAAAACGTATAAGCTAAAATATACAGGCTGCAAAAAAGCAGTAAAGAATTGTTCCGCTGCCAAAGACAGCTGGTACCGAAAGGTTTAAACGCGCATGCGGCCCGCCGAGGTGGTCAAAAAGTAAGAAACTTTGCGACCTCTGCTGTCTTAGACATGCAGGGGTTGTTTTTATTTCGATCCCTCTTATGCACGGAACCTGAGTTTCGCATAAAAAGGAGGTGTACACATGCCAAACGCAAAGAACATGGAATCTTATGCTGCAATTAAGGAAGACTTTCAAGGTGCAAACGCTGTATGGGCAATCAACTATTCTGGTCTTGTTGTAAAAGACGCAGAGGCTCTTCGTCGCTCCATCCGTGAAGCGGGCGGTTACATGAAGGTTTACAAAAACGCTCTTGTAAAGCACGCTATCGCAGAGCTTGAATTGCCAAACATGGACGCAATTTTGGAAGGCCCTTCAGCATTTATCTTTACAGGTGCAGACGTTGCTGCTCCAGCAAAGGTTCTTGCAGACTTCGCAAAGGAAAATCCAGCTATTGCCTTGAAGGGCGGTATCATGGATGGTGCTTTCCAGGACGTAGATGCTACAATCAAAATTGCTTCTCTTCCTTCTCGCGAGGTGCTTCTTGGTCAAATCGCAAACGCACTTACAGGCGTTGGTGGCCAAATTGCTATTGCTATTGGACAAATGGCAGAAGGTGCAGGCGCAACAGAAGCTGCGTAAAGCTTTTCTGTTGCAAAAACGCAACAAAATTTGCAGCTTGAGTGCTGCAAAGTGCGCAGCTTATGCGCTTTAAAACTAAAGTAAAAATTCGTTGCCGCAAATGGCAACCATTGAAAGGAAAAGAAAATGGCTCTTACTAACGAAGAAATCGTTGAAGCCCTTAAGGAGAAGACCCTTGTAGAGCTTGCAGAACTTCGCGATCTTATTTGCGAAACATTTGGTGTAACCGCTACTGCTGCTGTAGCTGTAGCTGCTGGTGACGGCGGTGCTGCTGCTGCTGAAGAAAAGACAGAATTCGATGTTGTTCTTGAAGGCTTTGGCGACAACAAGATTCCTGTAATCAAGATTGTTCGCGAACTCACTGGCTTAGGCTTGAAGGAAGCTAAGGAACTCGTTGAAGGTGCTCCTAAAGCAATTCTTGAAGCTCAGCCAAAGGACAAGGCTGAAGAAGCTAAGGCTAAGCTTGAAGAAGCAGGCGCTGCAGCATCTTTGAAATAATTCTGACGGGTTATTTTACGCTTGACGCAACAAAAACCGCTCTTCGGAGCGGTTTTTTTGTTGCTCGCTCAAGCTCGCCGCACCAAGGCGTGCTCGCTTTCACGCCGCGCAAACTAATTCCGTCAGAATTATTTCAAATTGGTTAGTCTGACGGGTTATTTTACGCTTGACGCAACAAAAACCGCTCTTCGGAGCGGTTTT
>CAZRFO010000183.1:1845-3485 GCA_964599515.1 uncultured Eggerthellaceae bacterium
TTTGTTGCTCGCTCAAGCTCGCCGAAGATTATATTACTCGGCCGTTAAATAATGCGAGTGCAACTATGCCAACTGTGGCAACTGCCATTATCACGAAAGTTAGAGCGCGGGTCTTGCTTTCTTTTTGAATGACAAGAGTCATGATAATTGCAGATGCAAAGCACAAAATTGTTGTAAGCAAGTGGTATGGCGGGTTTGAGATAAGCTCTGTAAAGTAGTGAACCCCCATGAGCGTTTGTATTGTATTCCCAAGTCCTAAAATCACTGCACCAAGCACGTTTTGCTTGTTGATGTAAAAAGCAACAAAGCCGCCTGGCAACGTGAAAAGAGTAGCTGGTCCCCATATGGCGCTGTAATAATAGATTGCCATGTCAAGTGTAAGTGAACCAGCAACTACTTCTGTTAAATAGCATATAGGCTGGCTAATCAGGAAAAATACGAAAGTTTTAAGCGCGCATTCCCAGTTTTTATTGCAATTTGCAGCAATGATAAATGCAAAAATTACCCACCATTCATAGCTTACGGCAATGTCGTGAAAAGAGGTTTGCGCAATTGCTGGTATGCTCCCCATAATTCCAGTGATTATGCCAGCAATAAATCCAAATGCAACAATGAAAAGCCAGCTCATCTTTAAGCCGCCAAATAATCTATAGAATACTTTCACGTTTTTCCTTTCAAGCAATTTTTTGCATAAGAAAATTCACCAAAAATAATGTTTAACGAAGTGTACCATCCGCTACGCAATATAACGCGCCATATGCGTTAAATCTTCTTTTGCCTGAAACATTTCGCCTGTATAATGCACGCAACACATGACAGAGGCGCGGGTCTCATTAGTAGCTTTCATGCAAGCGCAAAAGGGAGCGCGAAAGCGAAAGGGTTGCCCGCCGAAGAGCTGCTGCGCGCCCTACGCGTTCGGTTCTGGGGTTCAGGGAAATACTTTGAACACTGTCGCATGACAACAAACAAGGTTGTCAATGGTGGTTCTGATCACCAAAAGCGGAGAGCTGTCGTGGCGTAGCAATGAATTCCATCGTTCTTGCTAAGCCATGGCAACATGGCTTATTTTTTTGCAAGGAGGCAAAGATGGAATTTGTAGGAACTTTTTGGGCGCTTGTGCCACCAATTGTGGCTATTGTCTTGGCGTTAGTCACCAAAGAAACATTTAGTTCTTTGTTCATTGGTATCCTGGTTGGTGCGTTGCTTGTTGCAGGATTTGACCCAGTTGCAACTGTTACCACGATTATTGGTAATACAATTGGCGAAGGTGACGATGCTGTAACAACAGGTCTTATTTACGCCATTTCGGAAAACGCCGGCATTTTCTTGTTCTTGGTAATGCTTGGCATTATGGTTGCGCTTGTGAACAGCACTGGTGCAGCAACGGCATTTGGCCGCTGGGCAGCAAAGCATGTAAAATCTAGAATCGGTGCCAATCTTGCAACATTTGCACTTGGCGTTTTGATCTTTATTGATGACTATTTCAACTGCTTAACAGTTGGCTCTGTTATGCGTCCTGTGACAGATGCGGAAAAAGTTTCCCGTGCTAAGCTTTCATATTTAATTGACGCTACGGCTGCTCCACTTTGCATGATTGCACCTGTTTCTTCTTTGGCTGCTGCGGTTTCTGGCGTTGCACA
>CAZRFO010000184.1:0-3468 GCA_964599515.1 uncultured Eggerthellaceae bacterium
AGCGCGTAAAGAAAAATGGCAAGCCTTCGCCGCAAATGCCTGTTGCAGAAGGAGAAAACCCATCTAGCAAGCGCGAATTTGACGAAGAAAATGTTGATAACTGGGCACATAGGGTAGGTATTGACGTAGAGGCTGTAAAAGCACAAGAGGCGGAAAACGAAAGACGTCGCGCTCCTGCTAGAGCAAGCCATGCTGCAAGGTCTGGTGGTCATACGGGAGACCTTGCACATCAAACGCCCGCTAACCCATTTGCGCCTTCTGCGTTTAAGCGCAGGGAATAGCGCGCTTTTGTTGGTGGGAGCAAGCAAAAGCAATGTTTGATTTGCATTGTCATATCTTACCTGGGGTGGATGACGGCGCTAGCACGATTGATGAGTCGTGTGAGATGCTGCGTTATGCAAGCACGCATAAGATAAACACCATCATGTGCACGCCGCATTGCAGGTGGGATTCTTTTGACAAGCAGGCAATTGAACAAGCATATTCAGCATTGAAGGAACGTGCCGAAGAAATGGACATAGACCTTCATCTTGGATATGAAGTTAACTGGAAAAAGCTTTTAGACATTGGTATAGAACACGCGCCAGAACTTACACTTGGGGAAACAAATCTGTTTTTGCTTGAATTTAACGATGAAGCCATGCCAGTAAATTGGCAACGCATGATTTACGCACTTCAGGGCATGGATTTGCAAATTGTAATTGCGCACCCAGAGCGCTACCGTGACATTCAAAAGAACATCCAAATTGCTTACCAGCTAAAAGAGGCTGGGTGCTATTTGCAGCTTTCCGCCAATTTTATTGAAGCCAGCAAGTTTAGTCCCGTGCGCCGCACTGCAACAACACTGCTTAGAGAAGATGTAGTTGACTACGTTGCAAGCGATGCTCATTGCGCCAAAGACTACATCACCTTTGCAAAAGCTCTTAGGTTTTGTCAGAAATAACTCAATCCAGCATTGTGATAAGTGCAATGCGCTAACGTGTTTTCTGAAAAACATCTGATATTTTGCCAAAGCAATTAAAAATGTCATTATAATTACATCTATATAAATGCAGGCCATATTAGCAGCAAGAAAGGAGTAATCATGGCAAACATACTTGATATCGCAACATATGTGCTAGAACAAACAGGAAATGTTTCAACCATGAAGCTTCAAAAACTTGTTTACTATAGCCAAGCGTTTTGTCTTGTTACCACAAACACGCCGCTCTTTGAAAACAGAATAGAAGCATGGGCAAATGGTCCTGTTGTTTGTGATTTATACGATGCACATCGTCGTAAATACGTTGTTGATAGTAGCTCATTCAATAGAAGCAATGTTGCAGATAAGCTTAGCGAAAGCAATAAAAAAACTATCAATCATGTTGTTGATGTTTTGGGTAGTTTCTCTGGCGAACAGCTTAGTAAACTAACGCATTCTGAACGCCCTTGGCAAGATGCTCGTTTAGGCTTGCCAGCAGGGAGCCATTCAAATGCAGAAATTACTAAAGAAGCAATAAAAACGTTCTATGGTTCTTACGAGTGCAAAAACCCTGTTTTTGCTTAAGGGAAAGCTCAAGAAGCAAGTGACATTTATTCATATAAAGAGCGAAATAGACATGAAGATGGAGTAATTTTTTTATTGGTGCGAGCATCTTCTATAGAAAAATTAAGAGTGGCATATCCTAATTATTGCTCGGATATCAGTTGCTTTGTTGAAAACATTAAAACGATTGTCTATGGTGCGTAAATTGCTCTTTTGAATCCAGAAACTTTGGCTGGAGTAGATGTTTTGGCGTGATGAGATTGGACGCTATGAGTAAGCCTGTTTTACTTGGCGGTAACTAAATGTGCCAGCCGTCTTTAAAAGTGTACGCGCGAGCATGTTTTTTCCGCCATACGGCGCGGTCCTTGCACTTCGCGCGCATTAAATATGCGGCGCTTTTCGCGCCGCAGCTACAGCCACCACAACAGAAGGCACCGTAAAGGTCATCCGAATGTGGACGCATTACGACAAAGTTTAAATAAACGCATCCACAAAAAAATAGAAGTTTTGGTTGGATAGAAACTAATTAGATTAAATGAGGTCGATGATGCTCGTTTATAACATAGTTGCATAAAAGGTATATAAAATATATACTAACAATATACAGAAGGTGCTAATGATATTCGAATACGACAAAGCTAAAAACGAAGCAAACATCGAAAAGCACAAAGTAAGTTTCGAAGAGGTTCAAGATATCTGGGACGATCCGAACTTAGTTGTTTTTCATGCACGCAAACGTGGCGAAAAAAGAATGATGGCAATAGGGCGTGCATACTCAATTGTTTTTACCGTTATTCATACTAAAAGAGGTCAAGCTATTCGAATTATATCGGCAAGAAGATCTACGGAAAAAGAGGTGCGGCTTTATGAACAAGCAAAACAACATTGATGCATTGCAAGAAGCATTTGATGCGGGGCAAGATTTAAGCGAATACTTTGACTTTGCTAATCCAGAACACCCGAATTATGAACAAAAACGCGTGAACGTTGATTTTCCGCAATGGATGATAATTGGGCTTGATGCGGAAGCAAATAGGCTTGGAATTAACAGACAAGCAGTAATTAAAACCTGGATAGCTGATAGGCTAGATGCCAAAACGGTTTAGCGCTCTTGGCACTAAAACTATATTTTCAGCCAAGCCTTTTTGTATTTACACAAAAAGTGGAAGGTGCAAGGCGTGCGCGTGCCATGCCTTGCACCTGCAGCGGCGGCAAGCCGCACGCCCGTAAACACTCTCGCACCCTGACGCATATCATTCAGCGCACCAGCCACTTATCTAAAAATTCCAGCCGAAAAGCGCAAAGATTTTCCCATCCAAACCGTTTTTTTTTTTTTCAATTTTGGCGTTGCCAAAGTATCCGCTCTATGGGACAATTTGTATACAAAAGAAGGGGTTTATTTTGCAATTTTCCGTTGCAATTCAAACGTGAAATGCTCCTTGTGCCACTTCTTTCTTGGATATCTGTGCATGGATTATCCACACAAAGAATAATTAAGTCATTTTAGCTTGTTAGACAACGTATTGGCATGTAAAGGTGATAGTATGAGTACTAATATGCATATAAAAGCGGGGGAATTTATTTGCGATACTAGTATTGTATTTGATTGCTACCGCTTATTGATATACGAAGAGTTTTAATAACAAAGTGGGGGAACATGCAAATCGTAGTGCATGTTCCCCTGCATTTTTTTGTGTCCACACACCAAAACCGGTAAGTGTAACGCTGCCCTGCGCTCAGGGCATGTACAAGCTTAAAGGAATGAATGCGTTTTTGAGTATTTCCTCAGTGGCGCTGCAAGGCACGCGGGCTGCGCAAGCAATGCCAGCCACCGCCAAGCAAGCAGCCAAAGCAGGGGAAAATGGCGAAGCTATGGGCAAGGGAAGGAAAAGGGAAGGACCCCGCACATGTGGTACGTCATCCAAATAACAACCGGGCGCGAA
>CAZRFO010000185.1:0-3461 GCA_964599515.1 uncultured Eggerthellaceae bacterium
ACCAGCTGGTTATGTTGTTAAAATTACGGCACTTAGCACGAGCACAGTGCTAGAGGGAAGCGTACTTGGTAACTATGTTATAAACACAATTGATATGTTTAAGGAATGCGACTTCCAATCTGCAACTGTAGACGGTGCAACTTGGTATTGGGATAACGACCAACATGAGTTTTATGAGCTAGACGCAGACGGAAACCGTAAATCGGACATGCCAAGTGCAGTGTTTACAGGAGAAACCATTAATCCAATGCCTGTAATCTATAGCACACTGGCAGATGGCAGCAAATACCAACTTGTTTATGGAACCGACTTCCGCATTGTAAGTGGAGACCCTGAACTTACAGAAGACTACGTTAACCGTAATGTGACAAGTTATTCAGCCAGCGATAGGCACCGCGCTTGTGCAACATACAGACCAATAGATACAAACCACTATGGTAACTACATCGTGGCGTATTTTGCGATTGCTCCGGCTGCGTTAGAAAATTGCGAAATTAGTATAAGCGCAGATGAATGGGCATACACCGGCTCTGAAATTAAGCCAGAAGTCACAGTAAAACTAAACGGTGTAACGCTAATTAAAGACCTTGACTACACAGTAAGCTATTCTGACAATACAGAAAAAGGTACAGCAAGCTATACCGTGACAGCGCTTGAGAACTTATCTGGTGGAAATACTCAAAGCTATAGTGGTACTTTCAGCATAGTTGAAGGTAAGAAGCTTACAGATTTCACTCTAGATGCTGTAGAAGACCAGCAGTATAACTACGGCTATGATGTGCATCCAAACTTTGTATTCCGTGATTCGCAAGGCGCACAAGTTACTTTGACTGAAGGCAAAGATTACACTGTTTCGTATTCCACTAAAGATGTTACTCGTGTAGACGCCGGGAGTAACCCAGATAAGAAAAACGCAGCTTGGCAAAGTTCAAGCGGCAAATGCGTTGAAACTATTACTGGTATTGGCATGTATGTAGGAACAGCCAGCGCAAGTTTTGACATTGTTCCATATGACGCCACAAAAAACGCAACCAACCAGTTGCGCGCAACAATACAAGAAATGGAATTAAGCGCATGGAAAAATGAAAGTGGTTCTCCGTATAACGTTGGCATAAATAATCCAATTGCTAAGGTTGAAGCCTATCCTATAGTTGACTGGGCGGCTTATGATGCTGGAGATTATGAAAATGCTTATGGGGAAGCAATTCTTATTAATGGGCAATCCAATAAAGAAAACGGCTCGTTAATAGGTAACAGACCTGCTCGTTATTACATCTATGATGGAACAGCAGAAGGTGGCAAAGGCGCGCTTGTGTCTTGTAATGGGGAAACAATTAGTGCAGGAATAGCGTATGAAGGAGTACAACTTACTACAAGCGTTGCGCCAACCAATACGCCACTTACAGCAACTGTTGCGTTCCGCGTGTATTACAGTCCAAATGAGACAACCGATGCCAGCTCAAAACACAATGGTGCTACAGGCATACTTTCTTTGGGCACATTTACTGTGACGGACACGCCTACATATACTGTATCCGAAAGCTCATATGTAGATGCTTACGACCTTTATTTGGTTACATATACAGGGGAAGACCCAGAAGATACATATTGCGTACAAGTTAAAGTTACTAGTGCAGCAAGCGGTAAAGACAGCACATCTGGTTCTGCGGAAGCAGCAGGTGGTGCTGCTACAGAAACGCGCACCATTAATTTGATTAAAAATACAGATGGGAAATATTGCGTTCTTCTAACTGGAGAAGAAGTTCAATCTCTAAGCAATGAATCGTTTAGCATTGTAGACGGAACAGCTGAAAACTCGCCAGAGCTAGCAGACGTAAATGGCAACGGCAAAATTAATGTTATAGACTCGCAAATTACATACGACATAGTAAATGGTGTGTATCCTAATTTCGACATACTTGCTATGCGAAATTGGTTTGCGGCAGATGTTAACAATAATGGATTTGTAGATGCAACAGATGCATATGCAATACTTTGGCAAGTTGTTAACAGCTAAAAATCGCGATAACTTCTTTAGCTATTAACAAGTAGCAGAAAATAAAAACGGCAGACATCGCTCTGCCGTTTTTTTGTAGATGTGTTGCTAAGCGTTTTGCTTCTATCTACAGGTTTTCGTCTTTATGCTAAGCCCAAAAGCATTTTTTTATCTGCCGTTTTTATGTTTACATAAAACACACTGTTTCAACACAAATTATTCAAAATGAAGTATAATATGCAGGCTTTATAAACCTCAAAAAGGGAAAGGAGGTAACAATGCTAAAACAATCAGCAATGTTACTTCAGCGTAGGAGCACAAGCAAACTCCTCGCAGGTCTTATGACCATTGCATTAGCTGCAAGTCTTTCTTTGGTAGCTGCTCAAACAGCATACGCAGAAACGAAATCTGTTACAGGTGGAGACACAATTTCTGAAAACGGCGACTATCAACTTGCAACAGATGCAACAGGCACTATTAATATTGATGAAGGTCTGACCAATGTAAAAATCATTGGTAATGGTTCCGAAAAATGGAACGACGGAATGAACATTAAAGTAGGCGAAGGTTCTACTCTTACCATTCAAGACCTCTATGGCAATATGGGTTCAACTGGTGCCTACATTGATTTCGTTGGTTCTGGTTCATTAAATGTTGAAGGCACAAACCTTATTGATAATGATGATAAATCATATCAATACGCAGTAGTTAGCGTTAAATATGGCAACACTGTAACGTTTGGCGGTAGTGGTAGCCTTTATGGTTATAAGTCAGCTTTGTGCTGCTATATTGGTGGAGATAACGGCGCTGCTAATGGCAACATTGTTTTTGAAGGTGGCCATTGGTTTATTAAGGGAACTAAAACTGGCGCTGTTATTGGCGGAGACTCCACAACTCAAAAAGGTGGAGACATCACAATTAAAGGTGGAGAGCTCTACATCAAAGGTGTTGCTAAAGGCGCTTTAATTGGTGGTTCTAACCAAGGCAAATCTGGCGATGTTTACATCAGCGGTGGCTTGATTGAACTTTATGAAGATTTCTCTGGTCCTGCAATTGGTGCTGGTAGCACAGCTAATGTTGGTAACGTTACAATTACCGGTGGTTCTTTGAAGACTGTTTTGAGTTCAAATACCAAAAATGCATATGGCGCGCCAGCAGATTTTAACGGAATGCCATACGTATCTACAGCAGCTGTTAAGGCAACTGGTGGAGAAAACTATCAAATTATGACTTTGGATGTTTCTGCTTACGAAACAAGCGGAGTTGAAGTTACCATTGATGGTAAAGCATTCTACAAAGGCGGCGTATATACTTACGTTACTAACGAAGTTAAAAACCCAACTGCTGCCGCAACAGAAGGTGCTGCAACAGACACTATGGCAAACTGGCTTTCAAACGATACTAAATGGTTGGTAACAGAATCAGATTATTCAGGTGCTTATCCAACCAAGAGCGGTTCATCATT
>CAZRFO010000186.1:0-3438 GCA_964599515.1 uncultured Eggerthellaceae bacterium
GCATCACAAAAAACACGGAGCCCAGGACTGTTTGAGCGACTGAGCCCGCCACCCCAGCCTAAGAGTGGACAAGCATCCGTACAGGTGAGCGACAGATTTACTTCTTCAAGCCGTATTCTTCTGCTAAAGACTCACGCATTTTGTACTTCAAGATTTTGCCTGCGGCATTCATTGGGAAGCTATCAACAAACTTGATGTAGCGAGGGACTTTATGACGCGCGATGCGGTCTTTCATGAAGTTGCGCATTTCATCTTCGGTCATTTCTTCGCCTTCTTTTAAGATGATGCACGCAGCAGCTTCTTCGCCATATTTGACATCTGGCACGCCAACAACTTGGACGTCTTGCACCTTTGGATGAGTGTAAATGAAGTCCTCAATCTCTTTTGGATACAAGTTTTCCCCACCACGGATAATCATGTCTTTCAGGCGGCCAGTAACAACATAAATTGGAAGCATGTTGCCGTTTTTGTCTGTGTACTTTGGATCTGTTTGACGGCAACACAAGTCTCCTGAATGCAGCCAGCCTTCCGCATCAACTGTATCACGCGTCTCATTAGGCATTTTGTAGTAGCCCTTCATGGTGTTGTAACCACGGCTGCAGAATTCGCCATTAACTCCATCTGGGAGTTCTTCACCTGTGTCTGGGTCTACAACCTTGCATTCAATGTATGGGAAGGCATTCCCAACTGTTTCTACGCGCAGGTCAAGCGAGTCTGTCCATTCGCTCATCGTAGAACCAGGGGAACTTTCCGTCTGGCCGTAAACAGAAACTATGCCAGTCATGTTCATTTCATCTGGCTGAGCAGCGCGACGCATCAAGTCTGCCGGACAACCTGCACCAGCCATAATGCCAGTACGCATGTGAGAAAAGTCTGTCTTTGCGTAGTCTGCATGATTAAACATTGCAATAAACATAGTTGGCACACCATTAAAGCACGTTATGCGCTCTTGCGTAATGCAAGAAAGCGAAGCCTTTGCGCTAAAGTACGGCATTGGACACATTGTTGCGCCATGCGTCATGGAACTTGTCATAGAAAGCACCATGCCAAAACAATGAAACATTGGAACTTGAATCATCATTCGGTCTGCGGTGGATAAGCCCATGCGGTCGCCAATAGTTTTGCCGTCATTTACAACGTTTCTGTGCGTAAGCATTACGCCCTTAGGAAAGCCCGTTGTGCCAGATGTATATTGCATATTGCACACGTCATCTGGCTTAACGGCAGCAGCCATGCGTAAAATTTCTTCTTTTGGAACAAGAGGGGCGCGCTCCATTGCCTCTTCTAAAGTAAGGCACCCAGGCATGCGGAAACCCGTTGTGATTACATTGCGCAAGAAAGGCAATTTCTTGCAATGCAGCGGCTCACCAGGAGTTGCGTCTTTAATTTCTGGACACAGCTCATTGATGATTTGCGCATAGTTGGAATCAAGCGCGCTTTCTATCATGACAATTGTGTGAGTGTCTGACTGGCGGAACAAATATTCTGCTTCATGAATTTTGTAAGCCGTGTTAACAGTTACTAAAACGGCACCAATCTTTGTAGTTGCCCAGAAAGTAATGTACCACGCAGGAACATTTGTTGCCCAAATAGCAACTTTGCTGCCTGGCTTTACACCCATGCTCACAAGCGCACGAGCAAAGTTGTCTACGTCGTCACGGAATTCTTCGTATGTGCGAGTGTAGTCAAGCGTTGTATATTTGAAAGCATACTGGTTAGGAAACTCTTCTACAATGCGGTCAAGCACTTGCGGGAATGTTAAATCTATCTGGTCAAACTTAGGCCACACGAACTGCCCTGTGCTGTCATGGTTCCATTGCAAATGGCGCTTTGAGCCCTTTGTGCTTTCAAAGCGCACCATGTAGTTTGTAAAGTGAGGAAGAATAATTTCTGGTTCTGTAAGGTCTTCCATCCATTCTGGCAACCATTCCAAAGAAATAAAACCATCGTAGTCAATGGAAGATAAGGCAAGCATTACATCGCTTAAGGGAAGCACTCCTTCCCCAACAAGCGCGTATTCATGGTTGCGGTCTGAGTCAACCATGTGAACATGCTTTACATATGCGCCCAAATTGCGAATAGTGATAGACGGCTTTTCCTCAAAATCCCAATATGGATGAAATACATCCCAAAGCGCACCAAGATAATCACTTGCATAGCCGTCCATAACTTCGCGAAGGCGCGCTGTATCTGCATAAATGCCGCTTGTTTCAATCAAAACCGAAATTTTCTTTTCTTCTGCATATGGCATGATTGCATCCAAGCTAGTGCGAACCGCATCTTCATTTTCTGTTGCGGCATGCACGCAAACACCTGTTGCGAACACTTCGCTTGCAATATTTATGAGTGCAGTAAGTTCTTTTGTGTGGTCTTGAGCATCTGAAATGTCAATGTTTGTGTTCAGCACAGAAACGCCAAGTTGCTTTGCACGAAGGTCGCGCGCTGTGGCGTGAGTATTGTAAATGTGAAATGGCGCACCTTTACCAATGAGCGCTTCATTGTTTGTTACGTCGTAGACTTCAATGCCGTTGAAATCCATGGTTTCTGCCAGGTCAACAAGCTCTTCCCAAGAAAGATTTGCCCAGCCTCTATTTGAAAATGACAGTTTCATTAGTTTTGCTCCTCGTAAACAACTTTATTCAACGCATTGATATAAGCGTGAATTGACGCGCCAACAATGTCTGTAGAAATGCCGCGCCCAGAATAAATTTTCCCGTTAGCAGCAAGCTTGATAATGGTTTCACCCATTGCCTCTTGGCCTTCTGTAACAGCCTGAATTTGGAAGCTGTCCAAGTCGTAATGGTGGCCAACAATCTTCTCTATTGCGTAAAACGCTGCATCAATTGGGCCGTCTCCTAACGCTACCGCTTCAACTGGTTGTCCATTCTTGAGCATTTTCACATACCCACTAGCAGAAATTGTGTTTCCGCAGTTAATGACATAGGAATCAAGCTCATATGTTGGTGGCACTTGTAAGGCGGCACTTGCCACAATGGCATCTAATTCAAGGCTTCCAACCTTTTCTTTCTTGGATGCAATGCGAAGGAATGCCTCATAAACCGCAATGCCATCTTCTGGCGACAAGTCGTATCCAAGTTTTGCGGCGCATTCCAAAACCGCCTCTGCGCTGTCATGGGAAGTAAGAACAATGCTTTCATCTGCAGCAGAAACAGCAACATTATTTTTAGCGTTGTTGGAATGTCCCATGCGTGCAATTTGTGCTGTAATGCGACTTATTTCTGTCACGCGAACATCGCACGTGACCTGCGTTGTATCTTGCTTTGCGGCTAAAATTCTAGCGATTGTTTCTGTGGAAGAAACACCCAGAGGATACGCCGCCGCCTTAACAACCGAAACGCCTTCCATGACAGCAGCTATTGCGCACGCATCTGCCATTGCAAGATCATCTGCACAAGAAACGCCTAAGGCAACTTCTTT
>CAZRFO010000187.1:0-3375 GCA_964599515.1 uncultured Eggerthellaceae bacterium
TGCCGTACAAAAAACAGTCGCTACATAAAGAGTAAGCATTGAAATGTATATAGAAATAGCCCAAAATGCGTTGCTTCATAGGAAATAATGAACCATTTCCATGCGGTGTAGAACGTTCCAACAATAGGCCTGCTTAACAAGAAAAGTAATATTCCTCCGTGCAGCAACAGGAAAAGCATCCTTTCATTTGCACGCATAAGACCATAAATGATATTAGATGCCCACAAAAGGCATGCTGCGCCCAAAATCCAATCAAGATCTGAAAGCGCTTCACCAGTGCACAAAACCAAAAGCGATGCATAAAAACATAGTGCATGAATAGCGCGAGCAAATGAATAAAATTTTGTATGCGCGCGTACAGAATTGAATGGCTTAAGTTTGGGCAGACTTAAATTATTGGAAAGACGTGGAATGGAAAACCTTTGCCCTGCCGCTACAGCGGCAGCATCGTTTACGCGTGGCACCATCAGGTTATTACCTTGAACTGGCGCGTTATTATGCATTTTTTTGTTTAGCGAAAAATTTTTCATAATCGCAAAATTATACCCTCTACGGGTTTTTAGCTGGTTTTCTGCACAATAACTACGAATGTAAACTGGCCGAAGGTCTTAATTAGCGGCTGTATGCCGTGCAGTGGCATGTTGTACTGTAACATATTGCCCTAAGCGCTTATGACTTCAAGATTATGCCAGTTCCTATCAGTATCTGGTGGAGGCGTCATATAATCTGGCCCATATATAGCAGTTAATATTGCAGGTGTATTATCTGGCGCCATAAAATCTCTGTCTTCAAAGCGAACCGGTGTCCCTTTTCCTAAATCTACCTTTTTGAATGTTTCCCTGAATCCGCGTGCCGCAAAAAGGTTGAGTTCCAATTCACATTCTTCGTAATTGTAGCGTTTAAGAGCAGAGTCCCATTTGCGCAATACTTTGTTGAAATCGTTCCCATAGGGGCGCACAACGTGAGCAATTCCACGCAATACCTTTAGTGCAAAGTTGCCAAACACACCACGGTCGCGCTTTGTATCTACCACATAGTCAAATTCAGTCAGCGCATCCATGACCTTCCACCATGTAAGACGTACCTTATGAGCAGTTGCCGCAATTGGCGAAGACGGAAAGCCATCTAAAGGAATAAGGTCTATCCAGGCATCTTCGAAGCGTTCTGCATCTGCAGAGCGATTAACAATGCGCACCGAATCTGTTGTAATTTTTGCCATTCCTTGACGGTATTCTGGATTGTTATAAATGCTCAAAACGCGAATAGTGCTTGTTTCGTCTTCTCTTGTTAACGATTTTGGATGTTCTGCAACGTATTCCAAAAAAGCTTCGTAATCTGGACGCGGAAGTGCAACGTCAATATCGTCATCCCAAGGAATAAAGCCACCATGACGGACGGCACCTAAAAGCGTACCTCCCAAGAGATAGTAGCGCCACCCATTAGCTTCACACACATCTGCCATTCTGCACATGAGGTCATATTCTGTTAGTTGCAATTTACGTAGTGGCGAAATTTCCGCTTTTTTCGCTTCTTCCATCCCGGTTACTTCCTTAATATATTTACAACTCCAGCAAACAAACCAACAAATGTCCCTACGCCGTAAGATACATGAATGCATATAAACACAAACGGCAGCGCAAACATTTGCAAGCAGCGTTTATCCGTTTCTACACTTAAAGCGCTGCGAGCAGAAAGCGCAATACATGCAGCTATATACAAAAGCGCGCAAATCACAAAAGGTGTCCATGTAGCAAAAATGCCAAGTAACAGCTCAATAACTGCTGCTAGCACAAGCGCAAGCGGAGCAAAGTGATACCATTCTAAACATTTAGGTTGAACAAACACGGTTCTACCAACCCAATACCCGTTGCCATATTTCTGTTTTAGCATCCCAGAAAGCGAACTTCGCACAAATTGCATAGAGTTAATGCGCGGATCAAGTTTTATGCGAAAACCGGCACTGCGCACGCGGTAATGAAAGTCATTATCTTCTGTTCTAAGCAACTCTTCATTGAATTTTCCAACCGCGTCAAAAACTTCCCTTCTATACGCGGCATGGAAAAGCGAATCTACATAGCGCGGTTTACATTCGCGTCTATAATCTGCAACGCTGCTCCCAAATGCGCTTTCTTCTGCTAAATACAGTGTATAGCGCCATGGAGTTTCTTCTCCTGGCGCTATTGTTGTGGGACGCATTCCGCCACAAACATGCTCACCTTCATTTAGCACTTCAACAACGCTAGCAAGAAAATCAGCCGGAATTGATGCGTGTGCATCCACCCGCACAAGAGCGTCTCCACTAAAATTATCTATTGCAACATTCCAACCTGCCGCTTGAATTTTTGCAGGGTTGTCAGCCACACACACATTTGCAAAGCCAAAGCCGTCCGCATCTGTTAGTGTTTTATTGTGCGCGGCAAATTGTTCCATGCATGCACGCGTTGCGTCACTTGATGCGCTATTTACAAGCACAACTTCTATCATGTTATGAGGTAGAGTTTGAGCACAAATTTCATCAAAAAGCCCAGGTAGTGCAGCTTCTTCGTTATAAGCAACAACGCCTATTGAAATCAAACCAATAGGCGCAAGTTTTGTTGCTTTGTTTGTAAATTCAGACATGAAGTATTCGCTTAAATACGGCTTCTACTTGGTATTGATTGTTTGATGATAAGTTGGAACAGCATCTTCCAAGATCTTGATAGCGTCTTCATCTGTCATGCTAATGCACGCTTCAAGTTCGGAAAGTTTTGACGCTACAAGTTCGTGGCTTATCTCTTGTCCTGTTGAAATCATGATAGATTTATTCTTTGTTGGAAGTGTAGATTCTTCGTCCATCAAGAGTTCTTCATACATTTTTTCGCCATCGCGCAGGCCAGTGAACTTGATTTCAATATCTTGCGCGCCAGATAAGCGAATAAGGTTTTTAGCTAAGTCTATAATCTTTACCGGCTCACCCATGTCCAAAATGAAAATTTCTCCACCTTGTGCCATACCGCCAGCAGTAATAACCAAACGAGATGCCTCTGGAATAGTCATGAAGAAACGCTCTATATCTGGGTGCGTCACAGTAACTGGCCCACCTGCTGCAATTTGGCGCTTGAACAGCGGAATTACGCTTCCGTTGCTGCCTAACACGTTTCCAAAGCGCACAGCAGCATATATGGTTTTTGAGGTGTGAGCGAAATACTGCATGACCATTTCGCCCATACGTTTTGTTGCACCCATAACACTTGTTGGGTTTACGGCTTTGTCTGTAGATATAAAAATGAAACGCTTTACACTGTGGCGGTCTGCGGCTTGTACCACATTCAATGTGCCAAACACGTTATTTTGCACGGCTTCGCGTGGGCAAATTTCCATTAGCGGGACATGTTT
>CAZRFO010000188.1:0-3362 GCA_964599515.1 uncultured Eggerthellaceae bacterium
ACGCAGAATTTTCGTGGTATAAGCGAATGCACCACGAAAATTCAAGCACAGGACTGTGAGCGAACATACCTTGCCGCCCTTGCGCGAACAAACTTACTTCCACTGCTCAAACGTCGCCACAGTCAAAAGATAAAAGATGGGTGGTGAAGATTCGGCTTCGATTCCCGTCACCAGCACAGAAACATGTCATGACAGAATGTTTATACTTTATTGAACTTTATGAACGATTGTTATGTTAATGGAGCGGGCGACGGGAATCGAACCCGCGTTATCAGCTTGGAAGGCTGAAGTTCTACCATTGAACCACGCCCGCATATGTAGAAAAATACTGTCTGTAAAAAAATGGTCGGGACGACAGGATTTGAACCTGCGACATCCTGCTCCCAAAGCAGGCGCGCTACCAAACTGCGCTACGTCCCGACTTACAGCAGTTGGATATTATAGCAAAGTATCTTATGCGTGGGAAGAAATTTTTTCTTTTAATTCGCGAAGCGCCCGCCCACGGTGAGAAATCAACGCTTTTTCGTCTTGAGACACCTGTGCAAAGGTTTTTTCTCCACCATATTCGTTTGGATAAAAAAGCGGGTCGTAACCAAAGCCACCTTCGCCTTTGCGCTCAAAACCTATTTTTCCTTCAACTGTTCCGTGTGCAATATATTCGCTTCCGTCTGTATCTATAAAGATAAGCACGCATTCATAGTGAGCGCTGCGTTCATCAAATGGCAAGTTGCCAAGTTCTTCTAAAAGTTTGTCATTATTGGCCTCAGCGTCACATGCAGGGCCAGCGTATCTTGCAGAAAACACGCCAGGGCGTCCGTCTAGCGCATCAACAGAAATTCCAGAATCATCTGCAATTACCGCACGTCCACCGCATACAGCATATGCCGCGCGAGCCTTTATTTTTGCATTTCCTTCAAAGCTTAGTTCCGTTTCTTCTGGGTCTGACACAACATCAATGTCGCGCAGAGACTTAAACTCCCAGCCTTCAATATCTAGCGCCGCAGCGATTTCTTGTACTTTATGAGCATTATTGCTTGCTACTACAACAGTTTTCATGAAAGCAAAACCTTTCTTTTAGAACAGAGTGTCACCAAAGCAAAACTATATCTTTTAGATCCGTGCACCACTAAAGCAAAGCACTACAACCCAGGAATTTCAATGGAGTCCACAAAGCTTAACGCGTGACCAAAAACTCTGCCGCCAAAAGCGCCAAATTCTTCAACATCTTTTCCTGTGGTGTAAAACTTGTGTTGCGCTGCGTTATCTGGCGCCGCTAATTGGTTGCGCCTTGACAAGATATTAGCAACATCCAAAGATGTTTCATAAGCAGAAGAAATTAACTTTACGTCATACCCAATAATGTTGCCTATCAGCGCTTTTAGAAGCGGAAAGTGCGTGCACCCCAAAACAAGAGTGTCTATGCCACAGCGTTTAAGTGGGTCAAGATAATCACGAGCAATCTCTTGAAATTCTGGGCGGATATAAACGTTAGATGCTTCCGATGTGAAGTTTTCTATTGGTCCTTGAGCCATGCGAATGCCAAGTTCTGCAATTTCTACGAAACGCGGTGTTGCAGCAGAAAATACAGTAATGCCAGCATCCATATTGCGAATTGCTTTTGTATACGCGCCAGATTCAACAGTTGCCTTTGTGGCTATAACGCCAACTTTGCGGTTAAACGTTGCATACGCTGCAGCGCGAGCACCTGGTTCAACAACACCAATAACAGGAACCGGAAAATTTTGCTGCGCGCGCACAAGCCCTGCCGCTGTTGCGGTATTGCAGGCTATAACAATGAGTTTTACGTTTTGTCCAACAAGCCATGAGCATATTGACTGAACAAAACCGTCAACCTCTTCAAGAGAACGCGGACCATATGGGCATCTTGCAGAATCTCCCAAGTAAATGATGTTTTCATTTGGAAGACGGTCTGCAAGTTCTTTTGCAACAGTTAGCCCACCAAAGCCTGAATCAAATACACCAATTGGAGAATTATTGTAGCTTTCGCTCATGCTTAAATTCATTCCCCACAATTTACCAGTGGACTACAACAACATCGCCAACATTTATGAGGCTATAAAGTTCTGCAGCTTTATCAGATGGCAAGTTAACACATCCATGGCTACCGTAGCCGTCTTTGTAACGCGTGCCACCAAAATAGTATTGCCACCAGGCATCATGCAAGGCATAAACATTGTTTATGAATGGCATCCAGTATTTAACAACTGTTTTGTTTGGCTCTTTTTTGCCAGCCTCATATGTGTAGAGCGTTTCATTTGTAGACATGCGTGTGATGTAATACACTCCAGTTGGGGTTTCTCTTCCAGAGATGTTTACGTTGCCGGTAATAACATCTGTCTCCCAAACGCAGTCTCCGTTGTCATCGTAAAAATACGCGTGCTGTTCAGATAAGTCTACGTCAATGTATCTGTTTCCCCAGTCAAGGCCGGTTTCAACATTAAATGTTGTTGCAGTTCCAGATGCTGGGATGTCAATTTCTCCGGTTGTTCCATCGTTAATGCAAGAAATAATTGTGTCTGTCAGAGAACCTTCGTCAATTGACCAGCCATAAGTGCCGCCTTCAACTGTGATCTCTTTGCCATCTGGGCGCGTGTAGGTGCGCGTTCCTCCCAAGGTATTCAAACTTGACGCCAAAGAAGAAGCCCATGACGCAACCTTGTCAGAATCTATGCTCACATTGTGGTCTTCATCTATACTTGCTAGGTCTAGCAAACTTTTTTGATTGATTTCTGCAGCCACATTCCCGCCAAGCATGAGTTTCACATCTACGCCTGAAAGGCTTTGGAACTGCTCTGCTTCTTTGATTAGCCCCGCGTCTGTTGAAAGAACGCTAGGGCCATTAATGCAATCAACTGTAAGCTCTAATTTTGGCTGCAGCGCATGAATACTCTTGGAACAAGCAGCAAAAATCTGGTCCTGGTTAAGAACTGTACCATACGTTTCTGGAATTACTTCAATCTTGCCGGTTGTTTCGTTGTAGCCAACATAAGCATCTGTTGGTTCTTTTGCTGTTTCATTGTGGGCAGCAATTGATTCGCTAAGCTGTGAGTTTAGGGCCTCTCCGTCAAAAACAACAGCAACTTTTGAACTCAAATCTGTATCTTCAAAGAAATATTTAGGCCAAAGCCACATGTTTTGGTCTTCAAGAAAATCAACCGAGCTATCCATTTCAAATGAAATTGATTCACCTGTTATTGTTTGTTCAAATTCGTATCCGCTGATTTCAAGGTTATAGTCTGTGTAGAGCGCAGCAACCTGCGGAGCAATTTCTTCTGGTTGTTTGTATGACACATCTATACCTGCAATTTTTGTATTTGGCATAAAGTGACTACCAAAAAATA
>CAZRFO010000189.1:0-3344 GCA_964599515.1 uncultured Eggerthellaceae bacterium
AAATGATGTCGTCTTAATAAATGCTGCCACGGTTACGCAATCTTTCTCTGGGCCACACGCATTAAAACATCGTTCTTTCGCGTTACGCACACGTCGCAGAATCTCTCTTGTGCTGCGAGCGTTACTCAATCGTTTGCGGAACAGCGCCATTTACATAATAGGCGGCACGTAAATTTTCATGCGAGAATGCGGAATGCTCTTTTTGGCAAGTTCCGTTAAGCCCTTCACAACAGTTGGAATAAGCGCTGTTGGCACGCCCATAAACATCATGTCTTCCCCAACATCTGTAGCAGCACGACAACCATAGCAACCAAAGGTGATATTTGGTTGCTGCTCTAACATTGGGTAAAGCACCGCCTCTACGCACATTGAATTATAGCCCGAAGCTTTAAAGTCAAAACGATGTCCGGTGTAGTAAGCCATAGACATGCATAACCACATCATTTGTTCTGGTGTGCCAGTAAACACAACAACCTCTGGGTCGCGCACAGTCTTAGCAAGCGGCGCAACATATGTTGCGCGTTTGCTTTTTGCTGGAAGAGTTGGGCGCTCGCGCACCATTTGCGCTGCAGCTTCCTTGTTTACAAGCTTATGAAAAAGCACATATATTTCACCAGTTGCAAGCTTTTCCGGAACACCGGTCATACCAAAAATAGATGTTCCATCTGGGCAAGAATGCTTAAAAGGTGGCATTAGGATGGAAGCGCCTCTACGTGCAGCCATCATAGACTGACAAAAACGAAGATTCTCAGGTGGCATTGGAACATCTGGCAAAAGTTCGTCTTTGTCTATTAGGCTTACAGCTACTGGCTGCCAACGCAAGTCAAGTTTTTCCATAATAATGCGCTGCCATTGCGCATATTCTTCTTGTTTTTCTTTAGAAATGCATTGCGCGCGTTCTTCATCTTCAAAAGGATTAAATTGCGTATCTCCTATAGCTTCAATAGTAAGTGCTCGCTGCGGACAATTTCCAGCACAGGTGGTGCAGCCTACACACTTTTCTGGATGAGCTGCTGTTGGATATCCGTTTTCATCTTCTTCAAGAACATAGCACGGGCAAAACGCTATACACAGCCCGCACTTCACACAGCGATCAGAGTCATGAGTCATGCGATAATCTATGCTCGCATTTTCTTCGCGGTCATCATTCCAGTGTTTTATCTGTTCTTGAATGTCTTCCATAACTTCTCCTGTAAAAATCAATCAAGCAAAAATACACTTACAAGTTTGCACCGTGCAAGTAAATTGCACTCATATAAGGCAGCGCAATGGTGTGAGCGAACCCCGCACGCAGATTTTTCGTGGTATAAGCGAAGCACCACGAAAAATCAAGCACAGGACTGTGAGCGAACACTTTTGCGCTGGCTTAGCAAAAGATACCGCATGCAAGCACTATCGGCAAACTGCGAGCGAACACCCTTGTACTGCCTTAGCAAAAGATACCGCATGCCAGCGCTATCGGCAAACAGTGAGCGAACACTTTTGCGCAGGCTTATTTTCGCAGCAAGAGTTAGTGAAGCCCGCGTAGTTCTTCCTTACACCACGGCGGATACACACGCGCACCAGATGTGTCCGTCAAATGGTACGAACAAAACGGAATTGCCCGTCCGTCAGGCATTGCAACCGTCATAGAACATTCTCGCAAGCGTTGTATATCCATAGTCCACGCATCCATGTAATCCATGCACACAATAGAAAGTCCATCGTTTACATGAATTCCCTTTTTAGCAAGAATGTCTAAGAATACACTTCCTTGCGGTGAATCCGGACTAAAACCGGCCAAATATTCTTCATAAGTCATGCGCGTAGATGCTGGATAAAATCCACTCTTATGTGTTGCAGTTTCTGGGTCTTTCACAAGGAAAACCCCAGTGTCACACAGTGGATTGCTAGTACCTAGCGGCCAAATGTCATACAAATCAAGCAGGCCGTCAGATTGTTTTGCGAGTTCCGCCAAAACATCACCAGCGTTAATGTTTTCCACAAAACCAGTTTCAAAACGCCCGGAAGAAAACGCAGGTTGCAGCGCAAGACCAGCTATAACATCTGAGTTTTCTAACGAATAACGCAAAATATCACCAAGCTGGTTAACGTTTAAACCTTCTAGAATTGTCACACATAAAACAACTTGCACACCAGCTTGCCTGCAACGCTCAATGCACTTTAGCTTGATGTCCAAAATGTCTCGCCCACAGGTTTCTTTATAAACATCACCCGTCAAGCCGTCAAATGAAAGGAAGATGCCAGTAATTCCAGCATCGCGCAATTGCTCAATGTATCCATCTTTTGCTGCAATTACCAGCCCATTTGTGTTTAACTCAACACCCCAAAAGCCAATTTCACGCGCCATGCGAATGATTTCAAACAAGTCTTTGCGGCACGTTGGTTCTCCACCAGTAATTTGCACTGCACCATCTGTTCCAACCGCATCTTTTATGACCTGATACATTGCACGCACTTCTTCAAGCGTTGGGTCGTGCTTATTTGTGTCTGCACTCATAAAGCAAACTGGGCACTTCAAATTGCAGCTTGTAGTTACTTCAATTTCAATCAAAGTTCCACGGCGTTCGTGACGCGCGCAAGTGCCGCACCCATAAGGACACGCTTTTGTAACAGGAATAGGATTTGCTGGTGGCGTTTTTGGAAGCGCACCAGAAGTTATAAATTTGAAATGCTCTTTATCGGGCCAAACACGCGTAACAACTTCCCCATGTTCTGGACAAGTACGCGACATACGAACAACGCCTTGGTCATCGGCAAAGATTTCTGCCTTAAGCGATTTCAAACAATGCGGGCAAAGTGAAAGTGTGTTATACAAATGCTCAGACATCTTGTTTCCTACATAAAATTTGCAACTTCAACTACAAACGCCACATGCGCGGCTAGTCTTTATCAGCCGTTTCTAAGCTGCTATCCTTCGGCAGTCATTCACACGCGGCTATTCTTCAACAGCCATTCTTCAACAGCCATTCGTTGGCTATTACTCTTCAACAAGAGAATGCGTGCCGTCTGGGTTATCAAGATATTGGCGTGGGTCATGGTTGTCGTTTGGTGGTGTGGAAATTGTAATTCCCATATAGTCTACCCAATCAAGAACGCGGCGTGGTACAAACAAGTCTGGTTGAACCTTTGCCGCTTGTTCAATTGCCCTCATACAAGAAATTGCGTGCGCTAGGTCTGTTACTTCGTCAATATCTGCAATTGGCGGGAAATACGCACAAGGAATGTTGTTTTCTTTTACCTTTTCCATATAGCCATCTAGCGCTGGACGGCCATCCATATTGTAGTAAATTCCCTGGTTATTGATAGGCGTGTCGCAGTGATAACCAATCAATGATGTTCCG
>CAZRFO010000190.1:0-3340 GCA_964599515.1 uncultured Eggerthellaceae bacterium
ATTAGTTTTGCAATGCGGGTCTATGCACATAGTTTTTGGCTTAGACCTAAATGGTGAAACCTTAATTTTTGGCATTCCGCAAGTTTCGCAAACTTCTTGTGTTGCTTCAATCCTGCCAGCGGGTAGAGGGTAAGTTACATCGCATTCTGGCCAACCAGAACACCCTATAAACATGCTTTTAGTCTTAGCTGAACTGCGGATTTGTAAATCTTTGCCACACTTAGGACATGGACCAACGTAAGCATCTGCCGCAACAGCATCTCCTAACGCGTCTTTTACTTCTTCTTTGTGAGCAAGTAAAACATCTAGCTGTTCGCTTAGCAGCTTGCGCGAATTTGCCAACACTTTTGCTTTTGTGTTGTTGCCTTCGCAAATTGCATTCATTTCTTCTTCAAGTTCTGAAGTCATTTCTGGATGCGTGATGTGAGGTGCAAAAGCACCAAGCGCGTCTACCACAGCCATGCCAAGCTGCGAAGGTTCTATTGGGTCATTCGCAATGTATTTCACCTCATACAAGCGCTCAATGATTGAGTGGCGCGTAGACTTGGTGCCTAGGTTTAGCTTTTCCATTTCCTGAATTAGCTTGCCTTGGCTATATCTTGCTGGAGGTTCCGTTTGCTTTTGTTCGCAAGTGGCACCATTAAACGCAATCACTTCGCCTTGTGAAAGCGCTGGCAGGTTGTCGTCTTTTTTCTGACCATATGGATAAATTGCCTTAAAGCCTGGCTCTATTACAACATCTCCCTTAGCCACGAAGCCTTCGCCAGCAACATCAAGTTTTACCTTAGTGCCTTCAATTACAGCGGCATCTGAAAGCGTTGCCAAGAAACGGCGAGCAATAAGATTGTACAACTTGTAATCTTGCGCGCTAAGCGTATCTGGAGTTGCCGTTGCAGTTGGATAAATTGGCGGATGGTCTGTTGTTTCTTTCTTGCCGCGCGTGGCATGCAGTTTGCCCTTTGCAAGCAGCTGTTTACAGTACGGAGCATACGCCGGGTTGCCGGAAATATCGCGCACAGTTTGCGCCAAGTCCAAAGAACTTGGATACACAGTATTATCTACACGCGGGTAACTAATTAAGCCTGCCATGTACAAGCTTTCTGCAATTCTCATTGTTCTAGCAGGAGAAATGCCTTCTGCAGAAGCTGCCGCCATCAAGCTTGTAGTATTGAAAGGCTCTGGCGGTACAACTTTACGCTTGCGCTTTTCAACTTCTACAACTTTGGCGGTTTTCGCGCCTGCAATTGCATTCATTGCGGCATTAGCCGCCTCTTGCGAGCTAAATTTGCCATTTGCATGCGGGGCACTAAAATCTTGCGGTGCTTCCCCAAAAGAGCCTTTGATAACCCAGTAATCTTCTGGGACAAAAGCAAGACGTTGCCGTTCGCGCTCAACAATCAAAGCAAGGGTTGGAGTTTGCACGCGCCCAGATGAACGCGTGTTTCCAATGCCAGCAAATTTGGCAAGAGTCAAGTAACGCGTAAGCACACTGCCCCAAATGAAGTCTATGTCTCTGCGCGATGCACCAGCATCAACAAGTGCCTCATCCATAGAAACCAAGTTGTTAAACGCATGCGTAATCTCTTGCTTTGTGAATGCGGAATAACGCGCACGGCTAACAGGGGCATCTGCGTTTGCTTCGCGAATACACGAAAGCGCATCTGAACCAATAAGCTCACCTTCGCGGTCAAAGTCTGTTGCAATAACAATACTATCTGCCTTTTTAGCCAAGTTTTTAAGCGAGCGAATGATTTCTTTTTCTTTTGGATTCATCTGAATTGGAGCATACGCTAAATACGGAAGCGAATCCATGCTCCACTTCTTTGTTTCAAGGCCGTCTTCAAAGAAAGGCTTTTTCTTTTTAAACGGCGGACGCGGAAGACTTGCTGGAATTTCTGCAGGAATGACTTCGCCGTTTTCGCAAATCCCGTGCCAGCCAAGCTTTTTTGTCCATGCCAGCGATTGCGGAAAGTCGCTTTCAAGAATATGTCCACGCAGACCAATGGTCACCCATTCTTCGCCTTCTACTTCAAAGCGAAAGATTGGAGTTGAAAACACTTTGTCTGCAGTGGGTTTTTTGGTACTTAGAAGCGTAGCAATTTGCTTTGCTGCGTCATTTTTTTCGGTCACGACTAATTTCACGTGGCCTCCTTTACTTTAATCACGCGCAAGCGTTGTACTGCGTTTGGCAAACTTTGTACCACACGCGGCAAACTACTTGCCCTTTCCTTCACACGAAACCCCTTCGTTTATTTACGTGTGCGGGGATCCATTTTTTATGCGTTGAAGCATCAGGGCACAGATTATACGCTTAAGTTTTGATTATTTATTAACTTCGCCACAAAATCTTGAAGTTTAGGCAGAAGCACTCGTAGTGGATTCTGCCGTGGAAGATTCTCTAGTTGCTGGCTCGCTTGTGGCGGCTTCGGTAGCTGTTTCAGACGTAAGCACTTCGCCGGCTGCAGCTTCTTCGCAGGCGATGACTTCTTTCATGGCAGCAATTGCGCACTCTAGCATTGAATCGTCAGGCTCATTTGTGGTGAGGTATTGCATTTGCATACCAGGCCATAAAACAATCTTTACTAGTGGATTTTCTGGATTAGAGCCTGCCCACTTTACTGTTATTTCGTAAGAAATACCAGCAATTAGCGGCATAAATATGATGCGAACCAAAATTACAAGCGCAAGTTTTGGAGCGCCATCCGGCACGCCAAGAGCCAAAATAAGCTGCGAAACAGGAATTATTGAGTACACGAATATGGCAATAATCATAACCATAATTAAAAATGCTGTTCCGCAGCGAACATGCAATCTTGGGAATTTGCGCGCGTTTTCTGGAGTAAGTTCTAGCCCGTGTTCAAAGCAGTGAATGGTTTTGTGCTCTGCGCCGTGATATGCAAACATGCGCTTAATATCGCTCATGCGACTAATAAGCCAAATGTATGCAATGAATATCGCAACTCGCAAAATTCCGTCTGTAATATTCCAAAGAACAGGGTTTGAGTCGTATTCCCCAATGATGAGGTTAGTAACAAAAGCAGGAGCTACAATAAAAAGCACCACGCCAAGCACAACGCCTATCACCATGGAAACCGCCATGGCGCCTTTGCCTAAGAAGCTTTCACCTTCTTCTTTTTCGGTTTCTTCTTTGGTGTTTTGCGAAGCGTCCTCATTTGCGGCTGTGGTTGGTTCAGTTTCAACCTTGGCTTCAGCTTCAGCCTTAGCTTTCGCTTCAACCTTGGCTTCAGTTTCAACCTTTGCTTCCGCTTCAGCCTTTGCTTTCGCTTCAACCTTTGCTTCCGCTTCAGCCTTAGCGCGCTGCAAAGTCTCAAAAGTTTCG
>CAZRFO010000191.1:0-3336 GCA_964599515.1 uncultured Eggerthellaceae bacterium
GAAAAGCTCATTGATGCTGCTAGAACAACAGCAAGTGCCGCTTTTGTGACCTTGCCACACGCGCTTTGTGCGCTAGATGTCAAAGTGTGGAACCTCATATAAACCCCTTTTTCTATATTAAGCAAACCTTGCTTTTCCTATATAAAGCCATTTTCGCTTGACTTGCGCCATGACAATTTTTGCGGCTTGCGCCAGACTAATCACGCGTAGTCTGCGCCAAACTAATCCAGCACAGTTTGCGCAAGGCTAATTCCGAGTAGCCTGCGCCAAACCAATCACGAGCAGTTTGCACCAAATCCCGCGTAGCTTGCGCAAAATCCAGCGTGGCTTGCGCCAAATCCCGCGTAGCTTGCGCCAAGTTCAGCGCAGCCTACAACAAACCAATTTCACGCAAGTTATCGCGAATATGGTCACAACTTCCATGGAAACCCTGCTCTTCTTCAGCAGAGAGTTCCGGCTCAAATATCATTTCAACGCCTTCGCTACCAATCAAACACGGAAGCGAAGCAAAGATGCCTTCTTCGCCATATTGCCCTGTGAGCAGCGTAGATGCCGAAATTACTGCGTGCTCATTATGAAGGATGGCAGCACACAAACGCGCGGTGCAATTTGCAATTGCGTATTCTGTGCAGCCTTTGCCAGCAAACGTGACGTAGCCGCCCTTGCGAGCAAGCTCTTCAACTTGTGCCTTGTCAAAGGCAAATTTTTCTGGGTCCTGAGCGGCAAGCTCATCTATTGTTTTGCCAGCAATCATTGCAGATTTCCATGCCGCAATCTGAGAAAAACCGTGCTCTCCAATCATGTGCGCATGAATTGATTTTGGGCTCACCCCAGTTACTTTGGAAATTTCAGAGCGAAGACGCGCAGAGTCAAGCCCGCACCCCGTGCCAATAATCTTTGAAGGGTTGTAACCAGTAAGTTTCCAGATGGCGGTGCAAATCACATCGCACGGGTTAGAAACAGAAACTAGCACTCCGTCAAAGCCTGCGCCAACAATGCGCTCTGCAAACATGCGAGTAGAATCTGTTGTCCCGCGGAGTTCGCCATCGCGGCTTTTGGCAACATCTGCCACGTTACCAACACTGTTTATGATGATGGCGCATTCCGCCAGGTCTTCATAGTTGCTAGAGCAATTAACAATGCGCGTGTTGTACGGAACAAAACTAAGCGAATCGTGCAAGTCCTGCGCTTCCGAAATTACTTTTTGGTCATGCAAGCCGCACAGATATAGTTCGTCTGCAATGCCTTGTAAAAGCAAGCTGTTTGCAACATGGGCGCCAACATGCCCGAGCCCAATGATGCCAATCTTTCTGTTTGAAGTCATAAACTTCCTTTCGTAATTCGCAACAAGCGAAACGTCAATTTGTAAATTTGTCGCAACGGTCCACGTTGGCGGAATTTGTCAAGCAGCTCACGCTGGCGCAATCTATCGCAGCAACCCAACTGATGAAATTCACTGCAGCGGCTCAGCGTTTCGCGTTGAAAAATTCGCCGCAACCGTCCATGTTTGTTGTTTGCCGTACCGCTGTGTTTTTCGCGGACAATAACTTACGCATTATACTGCCGTTATCTGCGAGTTCAACGTTATATTGCGCGTTTTTTAGAGGAAGATGAACCATTATCCTTGGACGTTTAGCAAGACTAATGAAGCAGATATAATGAGAAACGATAGCGCCCAGTACACCGCAGCAAAATACAATGGGATAATCAGCCACAATTGCTTAAAACACTGCGTTTCTGGCTGATTATCAAATGTTTTCAGTATTGTCGAGTTTTTCTGGTTGTAAATTTCTATTTAAATTTTCAATTTTGTTTAGCAATGCAAATTTCTAATATGTACACTTGTAGCGAAACTTGTAACAAAAAAATTTACTGCAAATATCAAGGACATTCTTATGAAACAAACAAAACAGCAAGGCACCAACCATCACATGCAAGTTGAGTGGAAAAAAGAAATCACTTCCGCCAAAAACATACCAGCAAAGAACGCTTCCCTTGCAGATAAAACATCAATCATATGCCACCTAGCAGCCATGTTTTTGAAAAGCGGCGCCGGCGGATGGCGCGTACGTGATGCAGCAAACAGGGCATCTGCCGCACTAGGCGTAACAAGCACAGTTTCTGTTGGCCTAACAGACATTGAATGCACTGTACATGAAGGCGGAAACGTTCTTTCGCAAACCATAGTTATTCCAGATAGTGGCGTAAATACAAACCTTATGCTGGACTTAGACGACTTCTTAAAGACAATAGACGAAAAAGGAGACCAACTTTCTGTTCACGACTACCACTCGGAAATGGACGCGATTGGCGCGAAAAGGCAACTTTACAGCCCAGCTGTAAGCGCACTTGCTTCTGCATTTGCATGTGGCGCCTTCACGTTTTTGCTTGGCGGCGGTCCGCTTGAAATGTTGTGTGCGTTCATTGGCGCCGGGCTTGGACAACTTACAAGAAAACTTGCTTTAGGAAATAAGCTTAATCAACTACTTGCAGTAACACTGGGCGTAATAGTAGCTTGTGCATCGTATGTTTTTGCGTTGTACCTCATATCTTTTGTCTATCCAGACGCCATGCAACACCAAATGGGATACATTGGTGCCATGTTGTTTGTAATTCCAGGGTTTCCGCTTATCACAGCCGCGCTTGACATGTATCTTTTTGACATGCGAAGCGGCATTGAACGTCTAACATACGCCGTGTTAGTGATAGCGGTTTCTACGCTTATTGCATGGCTTTTGGCGTTAGCGTTTCAGCTGCATCCAGGAGAATTTATATCTTACGAATTACCAGAAGAAGCAATGCTTGTTCTTCGTTTTATAGGAGCGTTCGTGGGCGTTTTTGGGTTTTCCATTATGTTCAATTCTCCCGTTAAAGTGGCCTTTATTGCAGGAGCAATAGGTGCCGTTGCGGACACTACGAATCTAGAACTTGTTAACTACTTTTCTGTTGCGCCAGAAATTGGCGCGTTCACCGGCGCATTGATTGCTGGACTTCTTTCTGGAGTTGTATGCAAAGCAACAAATTGCCCAAGAACAGTAATCACAGTGCCGTCAATTGTAATCATGATTCCAGGGCTTTACATGTACAAGGCAATGTTTTACATGGCGTCATTTGAAACCGGCGATGCAGCAACGTGTCTTATTCGCGCTGTCATGGTGGTTGTGTTTTTGCCAATTGGGCTTTGCATTGCACGCGCTCTCACAGACCCCCACTGGCGCCATACGTCGTAAAAGCGAGTGGTGTGGCATCAACGCTGCCTTTACTTTCGCACCACCTCATTCGCGAGCTAGTGCTTACTTCATGTCGTAAAAAGACGCTGTTTCTGGCGTGCGGAAT
>CAZRFO010000192.1:0-3313 GCA_964599515.1 uncultured Eggerthellaceae bacterium
TGCACTGTTTTAGGTGCCGAATTGCGGCTGAAAATGGGAATCAAAATTGGAGTCAAAATATATACAAATAACGAAGAGTGTTACGAATCGAAGTAAGTGTTTAGAAATCAAACCCGCAACGGAATTGCTAATTGCCATTTTAGGGAGATGTTATTATGCCAGCTATTTATCCATCAACGGCGCTCAAAAATCAACAACGAGAAATTAAAGCAAGGGCAAACGAAGAAATTGTATATATAACGGAAAACGGTTGGGGAAAATATGTCTTTATGTCTGAAGACGTGCTTGAACAGACCGTTAATCATGCCATTGAACAGGCGTTATATGAAAAGCGTTTGGCTGACGCGCTTGAACGCTCAAGAAAAGATTTTGAAGAAGGAAAATATTATTCTTCAAGAGAAGAACTGATAAAAGCAGTTGCAGACAAGCGAAAGGCAAACAATGCCTAAGTTGGAGTATTCCGATAGATTCGCGCAGGATTTATCGCTTGTTACATCAGCAAAACTTGAAGCACGCATCCTTACAGATTTGGATAATATCGAGCAATTTGGTGAATATGGCAGCGCGAATGTCCCTATATCAATCAAAGAAAAATTTGGCGAGGGCGTTCGCAAAGTGGCTGTTAATCCGTTCGATTTAATTTATACCTACTATGCTGACTTAAATTTAGTCCGCGTAGAGGCTTTGGTGCATCAACGTGCGGCGTGGTGAGGAAGTTATGAGTTCGTTTAGTCCATCGTCATATTTAGCGCTTTTCAAAATTCGCCAGACATTGGTGTTTGACATCGGCGCGCTTTTGATGCGAATGTTCCCAACAATGACAGTGCTTGCCGTCGTGACAACGCTTACTCTTTCTGGCTGGGGGTTTTCTCTTGCAGGCACGGTTTCAACCGTCCTGGCTCTTGTGATGTTTTTTGCAGGACCTAAGATCTCACGTAAGGTTGACGGATGCGGCCAAAGCAAAATAGTGCCTTTCGCTGTAATAGTTGCAATATTTGGCTTGTGCATCTTTATTGCTACTCTTTTGTTTAACTTGCCTTGGTGGCTTATTTATGTTGCCGCGCTTTTCATGGGATGCACTCCAAACCCACAATCTATGGCAAGAACGCGGTGGTCGTACTTGATAGAAAGCGGCAAACTTCGCCAAATGCTTGATGAAAAAGGCAAGACAACACAAGCGTTGCCGGAAATAAAAACCGCCTTTGCCTTAGAAGGAATCCTAGATGACGCCGCATACATGTTGGGTCCAAGCATAGCCATTGCGCTAAGTGCAACGTTCTTTCCAACTGCGGGAATGTTTTTTGCTGGTATTGTTTTGGTACTAGGAACAATAATCATGCTTTCTTCGCGTGAGACAGAGCCAATTGTTGGTTGGAAGTCTGTGGAAGAGATAGAAGCGGAAGTTCAAGCAACAGACGCAGAAGACAAAAAACTCTCAAACGACAACCGCAACATGTTTTTTGCTTCTTCCGTTGTGCGAGCGTTTTTTGCCATCATGTTCATGGTTGGGATTTTCTACGGCGCGCACGACACAGTAATGATTGCAGTTGGCGAAGCCACAGGAAACGCAGCCTTCACAAGCCTAATTTTGCTTGTTGCATCTGCGATTTCAATTTTTGGCAGCATTATTTTTGGTTCATTAAACCTGAAGTTCGGCCTGGATAAACAACTGCTTGCTATTACTCTATGTTACAGCGCATTTTACGGATGCATGATGTTTTCTAACACTCTACCTGTTCTGGCGGTTGTGGCATGTATTAGTGCCATCTTCTTTGGTCCAACCGTCATTATTATCAATACTGTGTGTGAGCATTGCGTGCCAAAATCGCGCCTGACGGAAAGTCTTACCTGGGTAAGTGCCGGGTATGCGCTTGGAACTGCGCTTATTCCTACGATTTTTGGCTTTGTCATAGATTTGCTTGGAGCATGGTCGAGTGTGCACATTGCAGGCGCCCTGGCGTGGACTATTTTTGTTATTGCTTTTATCGTGAGGCCCGTGATTAAAAAGCATCAGTTTTAATTTGGCGAAGACACCTGAAATGCACGCTTTTCTTAAGGCTTTAAGGTGGCGCACTCAGCAACGTTAAATTCTCAAGCGACAAGGCGGTGAAGGGTTGAGCGAACCCCGCACGAAGCTTTTTCGTGATATAAATGCGAAGCATCACGAAAAAGCGAGCACAGGACTGTGAGTGAATACCCTTTGCCGCCTTGTCGCCGGTGTTTAAAATGCTTGATTAGGCTTTTTAGCCTATGTGAGTGAGTAGCTCGCAGATGGCGTTTGAAAGAGCATCAATTAGCAGGGGGTTTGTGCCTAGCGCAGGAACGTAAGTTAAATGCGTTTGTCCGTTGCTTAATTGCTCAACTTCGTCTTTAAGCGTCACGTCAATATCTATGAGTGTTTCAATATTGTCTGCCACAAATCCTGGGCATATAATGCAAATATCACGCACTCCTTCGGCAGCTAAACGTTTTACTTCTTGTTCTGTAAAAGGTGAAAGCCATGCGCGGCTATCAAAGCGGCTTTGATAGCTTAAAATGACATCCTCATCTGGGATATTAAGATGTTTTGCAAGTTCACGTGCTGTGAATTGCGTTTCTTGTACATAGGTATTATCTTTTTTGATGTCTGCCATCATTGTTGAATGAAAGCTTACTACTAATTTTGAGCCAGGCGTATAGCTCCAAGCTTCTTGTACGCTTTGCGCTAAAGCCTCTAAATAATCTTCTTGAGAACAAAAACTCTTTAGCTCTAATACTTGCGGTGTCCAGCCGCGCGTCGCAAAATTTGCGAGTTCTTCGCGTACTTTTTTAAAGCATGTGCCAGCGCAAACATTTACATTTTGTGGATATAGCGGGACTACAACTATGCGTACACAATCCGCGTCTTTTAGCTGTTCAAGTGCGCTTTTAATGCTTGGATTCCCGTAGCGCATGCCAAGTGCAACTGGCAAATTCTTACCTGTTACCGCGAGCAGTTTTTCTTCAAGAGCGCGCCGCTGCAGCTGGCTTGTAAGCATGAAAAGCGAGCCCTCATTTGTCCAGAAGCGTTCGTATTTGTTAAGCGTTTTTTCTGGACGCTTCGCCACAATTTTATTGACTATGCGTTTGCGAATGAACTTTGGCGCACCAATAATGGCAGGGTCCATCAAAAACTCCTGCAAATAACGGCGAATTGCCTCCTGCGTTGGAGCATCAGGAGTGCCGGTATTGATTATTAAAACGCCAGTCTTTTCGCTCATTTTCTCCCTTAGGTTGTAAATTTTTAGCAATTATAAGTGAAGTGTTCGCAGCCACGTGCGCGCATTCTATGTTT
>CAZRFO010000193.1:0-3309 GCA_964599515.1 uncultured Eggerthellaceae bacterium
CGCGCTGTGCTTCCCTTAACGTGGAAAGTCTAAGTTCTACTCAGCTTGAAGAAATCGTAAACGAACGTGTTGAAGAAAACTTATCGCTTGGCTCAAGCGATGCTCAAGTGACCTTGACAGTTGGCACAGATGAAGTAAGCGTCACCGTTGAGCGCCCAATCAAGACACTCACTTTTGTTGCATACGCGCTATTTGGGCCAACCTACACTTCAAGTTCTACAAGTGTGGCGGTGTATTAGTTATGCTGCGCACTGTATTTAAAAAACACAATTCGCAAGCAAAAAGCGCAGTGCATCTGGCTCGCGCTTCAAGCGCAAAGTGCCCGCACGTATTCGCCAATCAGCGCGCATTCGCCAAAAAACTACTACGCGAAGAAACCGGCGCAAGCGCTGTTATTGTTTGCTTGTGCCTGGCAATGCTCATTGGCTGCTTGGCTGTGGTAGTTGACCTTGGCGCGTCGTATGCTAACAAGGTAAAGCTGCAAACGGCAGTAGATAACGCTGCTATGAGCGGTGGCGCCATGCTTCCAATTACATCTACTAGTTCTGAGCGCGCAGAGGTTGAAGCGCAAGTAAAGCAATCTATGGCAGAAAACGGTTTTGATGAAGACGAAGTAGAACTGGAGCTTGTTTGGAGCAGCAACGGCTCGTATGATTATCAGCTTCGTGTTAACGCGCAAACCACGATTGTTTATGGCTTTGCGAAAATTTTCGGGCAAGACGAAGGCAAAGTGAGCGCAACGGCTGCTGTTAATGCAAAACCAATCAGCTCTACGTTTAAGGCAATTTCTGTATACATTCCGCAAAGCAGTTTTGAATCACAAGTTAGCTCAATCAATACAAACACTCCGTTTACTATCACAATTACAAGTTCGGGTTCTGTAAGCACTTCATCTGCCAATATGGGCATCATGCGTATTGTTACAGATTCTGATAGGTCAAATTACCAATCTTTTGAAGGCATCACAACTGCCAGAGACAAAGAGTTTTTCCAAACTGGATACTACGGCATGGATTCCAACGGCAATAAAGTTGGCCTAAGTGTTGGGGAAAGCCGCGTTATTGAGAACAATTCTTCAATTTATAGCAATGCCTATACCGGAATTCTTGCCAGGATGACGGCGTGCAATAACGAATGTGGCGCCGGGTGCTCTCATTCAAACCATAGTAATTCTTGCCCACGCATTGCACTTTTGCCAGTTGTTTCTACTAGCTCTTCTGGCGGCGGCTCTTGGGGCGGCAGAGGTAGTTATGGCAGTTCAAGTTCTGGTAACGCTACAGTGCAGTATTTCGTGGCAATTTACATAGACAGCATTTCAAAAACTAGCAGCGGGACCACAATCACGGCTTACTACTTAGATGATTACCGCGAAGTAAGCGACGTTGATGATTCCGCAGCGTACACAATTAACGAATACACAGTGTGTACGCCAGTGCTTACAGAATAGGGAGGCATAGTGAAAAAAGTTTACTTGCTTGCAGCAGTTGCAGCGCTGTTGTTTGGCGGCTTAATGTATTTGTATTTGAGTGGCTCTGCCACGCAGGGTGCAACGTCTACACAAACGAAAAAAGTTGTAGTGGCTGCACAAGACATAGAACCGTATCAGGTAATAGAAGAGGCAGACCTAGAAATTGTGGAAATGCCAAGCGACGCCGTAACAATTTATACGGCTGTTTCTAAAGATTCGGTTGTTGGCAAGGTTTGTGCTTCCCGCATTGTGGCAGGTCAGATGATACTTTCTACGCAACTTGCAGAAGAAGGCAACATTGGCTCTTCGCTTTCTTATGAGCTGGAAGACGGTCAGTATGCCATGACAATTGCGTTTACTACTGCAACCGGAGTTGGTGGGTACGTTATAGCGGGAGACACCGTGGAGGTTTTGGCTTGGCCTAATGGCGACTTATCCGAAGACAATCTTGCAAGCGCAGAAGTCCTGGTTAGTGGTGCAGAAGTTTTGCGCGTTGGTGACACTTCAGAAACCGATGGCGCATCTTATACAAACCTCACACTTTCGCTCACATTAGAAGAATGCGAAAAACTCTACGGTTATATGGCGGCAGGAAACGGAAGCGGGTCCGTTGCGCAACTTTATGCCGTGCTTGACAGCAGAGGCGATGCGTAATATGGAAATATTGCGAGTCATAGGAGTTGCAAACGCTGGTGAGCAGCTACTTTGTAAGGCATGTCTTTCAAGTGAAAGCGTGAACTTGCTTTCAATCTTTGAGCCTGCAAAGCAAAACTTAGAGCGCATTTTGTCGCTTCCAATGGATGCGGTTTGTGTGTATGCACCAACAGCCAATGAAGAAACGTGGGATTTCATAAACGACATTTATATGTCGCGCGGTCGCATCGGTATCTTTTTGATTAGTGATGCACCCGATGCGCAGCTGCTTTCCCGAGCTTTAGCAACTGGTGTAACTGAAGTAATAGATGCAAATCTTGATGCGAATGCAATATGTGCTCAGATTTGTGGCGGTGTTGCGCGTTTGCGCAGCCGCAGAGAACACGTTCACGTAGCGGAGCGCGATTCTAAGTTAATTTGTTTTTACGGCACAAAGGGTGGTTGTGGCAAAACTAGCCTTGCTGTGAATTTGGCTACGTGCTTGCAAAATATGGACAAGTTGTGCGCGATTGTAGACCTGGATTTGCAATTTGGAGATGTTGCAGACCTGCTTGATATTCCTCAATTTGAAAGCATTGCAGACTTAGCTGCAGAAAAGGTTATTAATGCAGAAAATATCACGCCGTATCTGTATAGAAGTGCTGTAGGTGTTGAAGTTTTGCGCGCCCCGCAAAGCCCGGAACTTGCAGAACTTGTGCATCCACAGCTCATAGAGCGCATTGTTGCTTCGCTTCGTTGCGAATACGACTACATCATTTTTGACCTTTCTCCGGCACTTGATGACTGTTCGCTTGAGGCTATGGAACTTTCCGACACGATTTATTTTGTGGTAAACCCGGAAGTTCCTGCAATTCGCAACGCGCGCACGTGCCTAGAAGTTATGACTGGCCTTGGATTGCGCGACAAAATCAAGCTTGTTGTGAATAAGGTTTCGCGCGCGTTTGTGGGCGTTAAAGATGTGGAAAACACGCTTCATATGGATGCCGATGCAGCAATTAGCTTTGACGTTAAAAGCTCGTGCATGGCTGTGAACAGGGGAGTTCCTGTTGTGAAGTGCGCAAAGCGCTCAAAGATGAGCAGCGATATTTATAAGTTTGCGAAGAAGGTGGCGCAATCGTGAGTTTGATGTTGCCTCTTGATAAGAAGGTGGCACAAGCATGAGTTTGATGTCACGATTGGCCGCGCAG
>CAZRFO010000194.1:0-3278 GCA_964599515.1 uncultured Eggerthellaceae bacterium
GGGTGTTGGCAGGTCCCTTCTTTCCAACGAAGTTCTTGCTTCAGCTGTTTTTGTTGGCATGACATGGATTTATTGGCTTGCAGGCTTCAGCAAGAAAATAGAAATAAAGCATTTGCGCATTGCTCTTCCTTTTGTAATAGTTGCTGGATTGGCGCAAATCTGGTTTACCTCATTTGCGTATAACATTAATACCATTTCCACCTGGTCTCTCATTTATACCCAAGTCAACCAAATTTTAAGTGCGCTGATAGGCGGTTCGGTACTTTTCATCTTTACCTTAGCCTTCGCAAAAATTGGCCAAAACAGGAATGTGACTTTAACGTTTATTACAATTACATGCGCATCAACCGCAATTCTTTTTGTATCCGAGTTACTACAAAACGCAGCGTTTTCAACTCTTACAAGTACAACAACATCGCTAACAGAAGTTTTTCCTCAGTACATGTTGTTTATTGCAACATCTACACTGTTATTACTTATTGCTTGCGTTTTGTTGCTCGTTTTTAAACGCAAGGATCTGCTCACCTACCGCCAATATACATTAATTGTCCTAGTAATAACATTTTTAGGCATTTTCATAGCACGTTTTTCGTTTTATTGCACCTACCTCAATGTTGGGCTAGTGGTGTAGTATGGCACACTCTGGCCTTTCGGAATTTTTAAAAATCCCAAGAGTAAACATTGCAATCCTTGGCTATGCTCTTTTTTTGGTTATAAATGCTTGTTCACTCTGGGGAGGTGTTTTTCCGTTTTTCCCAATAGAATTTCATACAGAAGATGTAACTTTTGCCTTCATGACAGCGCAGTCTCTTGCTTCTTTTTTTACATATGCAATTGTACTTTTCTTTTCTTTTAAGATGCCAAGTTTAGTAACAAGATCTCTTCACGGCGTGGCTTCTTTCCCAGCCTTTTTGGGTGGCATTCTTTTAATTGCAGCTCTCTACCTGCCAGAGCATCGCGTTTTCATTGTTGTTGCAGCCGGCATTTGCTTTGGGGTTGGCGGGACGCTTCTTTCATTGGTGTGGGCACGCTTTTTTTCTGCGGAAAGCACCGACCGTGGCAATTTTTACATCCTAACAGGCACTTTTTGCGCTCCAATACTCTTCGCGCTTTTGTATTGCGTTCCACAAGCAGTACGTGTTTTTCTTGTCCCATTGATTTTTGTTCCGCTATGCGGCCTTGCAGTTTTGCTTTCATTTGAACGCCTGAACAAAAATCTCCCTATTTTTCAAGATGCTCCTGCAGCAAACATTCCTGTATATGCACGCATTGTTAAGATTTATTGGAAAAGCGCGCTGGCTATTGGAACGATGGGTTTTGCTTCTGGGTTAATTCGCGCCATAGCAGTGTTTGATGCTAACTTAGGCGATGCAACTAATTTCGCCTCATTTTTTGGTCTATTTCTATCTGCTGCAATTCTGATTATATTTTGGAGAAAGCATTCGTTTAGTCTTAATTTGCGTGCAGTATTTATGCTTTCTTTTCCTTTAGTTGCAGCATGTTTGGCATTGCTTCCTTTTGCTCAAGGGCGCATGTGGGCGGTTTTAAGCGGCGTAGTGTTTTTGCTGTTTTCACTTGCAAACACAATAGTTATGTTACAAAGTGCTCATATTTGCATCAACCGTGGTTGTAATCCGTTTTTTGTTTATGGGTTTTTTGGTGCAATAGTTGGGTTACTTCAAAACGCTGGTTTTTTATTTAGTTACATTGCAAATTCGTTTAGCATTTTTGGCATACACACAAACTTTGCTATTGCAATTATCGGCCTGCTTGTTATGACTATCACTCTATATGCATTTGTTGGCATAGACGGGCTGTTCAACAGCAATCTTCCGCAATATGATAACGTTGAATTCATTTCTTTAAGAAAAAATGGTCAACCACAAGCAATGCTTATGTCTGGCAATGTAAGTTCTGATGCAAATGAAATCATTGATTTAGGCGAAGACGAATACCAGGTTTCTAAACTTGTAGAACAAGCAACAAAGCAAGAGCAAGAAGAGCAAGAAGCAGGCGAAGTACGCCATCTGCCACGCATTACACTTAGATGCAAAATGCTTCAGGAGCAATATCGTTTAACAAGCCGTGAGACAGAAATTCTGGAACTTATCGCTCGCGGTTACACCGTTGTACAAATTGCAGAAAAACACGTTGTTTCAGAAAACACAGTGCGTACCCACACTAAACACATCTACACAAAGCTTGGCGTACACAAAAAACAAGAACTCATTGCCATGGTGGATGCGCTTAAAGGTGTCGAAAAAATAGAATGATTTACTGAAGCGATGACGCATACGTATAGTAACCGCGATTTGCGACCGCGTCAGACGACATAGATAACGCATGCAAATAACAACTGCAGGGTGCGATTGTGCTGAAAGCTTTATCTAGTCTCGCTTATACAAATTAATGACAGGAGAGTTTAGCTCAAAGCGCTTTTGCCAATCTGCCAGCGTTGCACTTGCCAAGCGCGCTGCTCCAATATACAAAGCGTGTTTTGCGCCTTTTTCAAACAATTCCAAGAAGTATGGCGACCAAGTAAGCAAATGTTTTTCCAAAAGTTCATCAAGCGCCGCGTCACTTACACTATTTGTTATGCCCCAAGAAAACATCATTAGCATTAATCCAAAATGGTCCTCTGGCTCTTTTTCTGGAAGCGTAAGTTTTACTGCGTTTTCGCGCATCCATTGACGAACGCCTAACGTAGCGTTGCCAAAAATCACGCCTTCTGGGTCTGTGTAAACAGAAGCCCAAGGTGGAGCAGGAAGCCTATATGGTCCAATAAACAGTCGGTTATATTCTTCATGGATTGCATGCAGCTCGCCGTCTTGTTCAGACCACGCGCCAGACATTAAGGAAATTGCTTCTTTAGCATCCTGCGCACCAAATTCCCATGCGCTTGCTGCGTCTTCAGCAGCAAACCACTCAAAGGCGGTCTTTCCTTTTTCAGATACTGGGTCCTGGTAAAAAATTGTCCCAAGCAAAGCCGCAGCTTGAGCTACGTTTTCTGAATATTTAGACATGATGTTCCTTTCGGTAATCATTCCATTCTGCAAGCGTTAATTCTGACGGTACAATTTCTGCTTTTGCAAAGGCAAAACTAAAACATGTAAATACACATTGTATTCTAAGAATCATGCCAGCGTCTTTATATTAGTAAGGTTGCCGCTTTCACGAAAACGGCAACCTTGATCAAAACACCTCTACAATCCTAAAGCTTTAGCTAGAACAAACCAACTGAAAGAAAGATTCCATAGAAGCAAATGCGTACCAAAACA
>CAZRFO010000195.1:0-3274 GCA_964599515.1 uncultured Eggerthellaceae bacterium
CACAGCCATAGCGCGTACGCTTGGAAATAAGGCTGTATGGGATGAACTTGACAAGCTTGATCATGAAAGCGCCGCGTGTATTCACCCAAACAATGTAAAGCGTGTAATTAGGGCACTAGAAATGCATTTTGAGGGTGTATCTTACGCAAACCAACTTACTAAATTGCAAACATTAAAACAGGCTATTCCTGCTATTTTTATCGGTCTTTCTGTTCCTAGGGAAGTACTAAACGAACGCATAGATAAACGTGTTGATGAAATGATTAAATCTGGGCTTGTAGAAGAAGTCGAAGAGCTCCTTAAAAATGGATTTCGTGATGGAATTACTGCTCCTCAAGCTATTGGTTATAAGGAGATAGTTCAAGCTCTTGATGGATTAATCTCAATGGATGAGGCAATTCAACAAATAAAAATTGCTACTCATAGATATGCCAAACGGCAGCGTTCTTGGTTTAATAAAGATACAAGAATCAACTGGATTGATGCAGATAAGCCTCTTGAAGAGATGCTCCAAGAGGCTACACGTGTGATAAATGAAAACAAGTAGATAATTACAAGCGCCTAAATACAGCTACAACTTTTCCTGCAATAGAACAATCACGTGTAATAATTGGCTCCATTGAAGAATTTTCCGGCTGCAAGCGAATATGGTCACTTTCTTTAAAAAAGCGTTTAACAGTTGCGCCATCATCAACTATAGCAACAACAATGTCACCATTGTTTGCAACTTTTTGCTCTTTTACTACAACATAGTCTCCATCATTAATGCCAATTTCTATCATTGAGTCGCCTCTGACAGATAGCAAGAACGAAGGGGAGTCACCAACTATGTCTGTTGGGAGAGTGATTGTGTCTGTGATATTTTGTTCTGCAAGAATTGGTTGACCTGCCGCAACGTTTCCAACTAACGGCAAGTCAATTAATTTGCTGAACGACTGAGGACGGAATTGGGTAGTTGAAGCGCTTGATTTTTCTGTTTCTTCTTGTTCTTCTTCGCCTTTATGAGTAAGGATAATTGAACGAGACTTCATTGAGTCTCTTTTTATGTATCCCTTTCTTTCTAAAGATTCAAGGTGTGCGTGCACTGTGGAAGATGAACTTAGGTTCAATAGTGAACAAATTTCTCTAACAGTAGGGCTGTAGCCTTTTTCTTTAGAATATTGCTTAATGCATTCTAAGACCTGTGCTTGCTTTTTGCTAATTTCAATGCTTGTTTTTCTAGTCATAATTGCTCCAAACAAAAAAATACGAACAAATGTTTGATTTTCTATTGACAAGAACTTTTGTTCGCTCTATTATAAACGCGAACAAAGGTTCTATGCAAGAGGTGATTTAATTATGAACAAAAATTATTCATACGTACACGGGGCAGAAGCCAAAAAACTTACATATGAACCTACATCTTGTACATTTATTCAATATGAAAATCTTGGCCAATTTAGAAGCAATACAAAAACACGCAAAATAAATGAACGTACACATCGTTATTCCAGATGTGAAATGTTTATTGGAAGCGATGCTTACGATAATTTACAAGGAGACGCAAGCTTCACTTTGAGTTTTAAGCAGGAATTAATCTTTGGAATTGCTTCTACTTTGGTTGTTTTTGGTTTTCTGATTTTAGGTTTAATGTAGTAAAACTATATATAGTGCAAATCTGAAAAAGGGCTTCAACATTTTGAGGTATCATTTCAACAAATGTTGAAAGGAGCATCAATGCGTTGCCCAACTTGCGGCTATCCTGAAACCAAAGTTATTGATTCAAGGCCTTATGATGAAAATTCTTCAATCCGAAGAAGAAGAGAATGCCTTGAGTGTGGTAATAGGTTTACCACTTATGAAAAACTGAGTGATATAACTTTGTTTGTCACAAAATCCGATGGATCTACTGAACCGTATGACAGAGATAAATTGTTGCGAGGTTTGCTTATTGCGTGCGCCAAAAGACCTGTATCTGCCATTGATATTGAAAATTTGATAGATAGCATCGAATCTGAAATTTGGTCTAATCCAAAAAAGGAAGTAAGTTCAAAGCAACTTGGTGAAATGGCACTAAATAGGTTGTTGCAGCTAGACGATGTTGCCTACATTCGTTTTGCGAGCGTTTATAAAGACTTCAAAAGCGTAGAAGAATTTATGCAAGCTCTACAAGACATACGGTAATAATCATGATTACAGTAAATTATAAGATTCTTGATGAAGAAGTTATCGCTCCAAGTTATGCTCACGCAGGAGACGCTGGTCTAGATTTGCGATCAACCGCAAATCTGATTATAGAACCAGGAAAACGATGCATTGTTCCTACTGGAATTGCTTTTGAAATTCCTGATGGTTATGCTGGTTTAATTATTCCTAGAAGCGGATTGGCTGCTAAGCACGGCATAAGTATTGTTAACGCTCCAGGTTTAATTGATAGCGGCTATAGGGGAGAAATTAAAATTATTCTGCTTAACACTTCAAATGATGAAGCTTTTAATATTCAAAAAAATGACCGTATAGCTCAAATAATGTTTGTGCCATATTGCACTGCTAATTTAAATCTTGTAGAAGAATTGAACGAATCAGAACGAAACCTAGGTGGTTTTGGTAGCAGCGGAGTTAAGTAGCATTTATTAATTGCGAAAAACTCACATATATGCAAGCGTCAAAAGTTAAGAAAAGTGTGTTCATAAACATGGCAAATATTGAAAAATCTGAACAAGTTGAAAACGAAGCAAAAAATAACGAAGTTGAATTTCAAGATAATATAGAAGATGCAAATACAAACATCGATAAAGAATCTAAAACCGTGATTGACCAAACAGGTGCATCTTTTGTAAACGATTTACAAATTGAATCAAATAATTCAGATTACAGTCAATTAGTTAATTCGACATCTGAAAACAATCAGAACAATATTGATTTAGAGCCAAATAGAATTTACAAAAATAGCCATAAGCAAACTGAAGTTGAAGATAAACGCAAGATTATAAAGCTTCAGAATATTGCAGCTGGATGTACGATATTTTCTTTTTTAATTTTAGAAATCCCTTTGAGTTTAATTGGATTAATTGTTGCGTTTATTTCGTTAAACAAAATTAAAAATTTAAATTTAAATGAAACAGAGGTGGCTGCTTTAAAAAGAAGATCTTATTTTACGTTAATAGCAGCATGCGTATCTCTAATCATGGGAATAATTATTATTGCCAGTTTTGGTTCTGAATTTGTAAATTTATATGATTCTTATTCAAACTTTTCGGCAGGTCAAACAACGGATTCTAGTGTAAGCTCCGTA